>JAKASN010000297.1 GCA_021819025.1 Actinomycetes bacterium
ATTCGCCATCGCGGCAAGCAGGTTGGCCACCACAACCGGAGCTTGCTTTCTAATCGCCGCGCCGGTCTTGGAGTTTGGTGAGCTACCCGCATCTCCCAGGGAGAATACGTTCGAATAGCGGTTATGAACCATCAAGTTCTTGTCGATATCGACGTACCCAGCTGGGTTGGATGGATCGGCTAACTTCGAATCCTTGACCCAGTCGGGCGCAGATTGAGGAGGCACGACGTGTGCCATGTCGAAGTGGATCTCTTCGGTCCCCTTACTCTCCGAAGCGAGATCCCGTATGGTGGCGGTGCGAGAGAGGTGATCGATCGAGGTCAGTTCGGACTGGAATTTCACGTCGATGCCGTAGCGCTTGACGACCTCGGCAAGGGGTTTGGCAAATTCGGGCACTCCGAACATGGCTGGCCCAGGCAAAACTAAAATCACGTGAATGTCCTTGAGAACCCCTTGGCGCTGCCAGTAATCCGAGGCGAGATAAGCAATTTTCTGCGGCGCTCCGGCACACTTGATCGCTCCGGTGGGCATATTAAAGATCGCCGTACCTGAGCGAAGGCTGCGGATATTCTCCCAAGTCTTCGGAGCCAGGTCGAAACGGTAGTTCGACGAGATGGCATTCGATCCCAACGTCTCCGTTAGACCCTCGATCTTGTGCCAGTCGAGCTGAATACCCGGCGATAGCACGGCATAGTCGTAACTTACTGTAGCGCCACTTGCCAGGGAGACCACATTGTTCTCCGGGTCGATAGAGACTGCGGCATCGCGAATCCACGAAGCACTGCGTGGGATAACCGAGGCCGCGGGCCGCACTGTTGAATCAGCGCTGACGAGTCCACCCCCCACAAGCGTCCAGAGTGGCTGGTAGTAGTGTTTGTCGGAAGGCTCGACGATCCCAACATCGGCCACCTTGGCCCGCAGCAGGCGCGCCGCTACGGTTATGCCCGCGGTTCCTCCACCGATCACCAGCACCTTGTGATGGCTATTCTGTCCTTTTGACATGTTCTCCCCCTCAGTAGCCCAGGCACTACGCCCGCGCCAGCCTTCCCTTATCTAAGTATGGCGCAATGAGATTCATAACTTTGCTTTAATGTACGCACTTTTCTCCACCGCGGAGAGAAGCCCGAAATACCCTAAAGTTGATCAAGAATATCAACATTAGCCACCTTGGACAAATCCCCTGGTATTTTCCTCGGTATTGCGATCAACAAAGCGCTTGACGTTACTGATCCTCGAGGAGAAGGATGCGGAGATTTCTCGGCCCGTGCACACCTTCGACCCTGGAGAGTTCGATGTCCGAGGTAGCCGATGGACCTGAGATCACGGTGATGGGACGACTTGGCTCGCACATGGCGAGAGCATCAGCGAAGCTCGAACAAACTTGGCTTGCGCGCAACAAACAGTAGTGGAAGTCCACCACGAGGCTCAAGGCACGCCGACCGTCACCTGCAGTGGAATTGAGCAGCACGCTGCCAGTGGTAGCGCTGGCCGAGGTTGCGGTGGTAATCGAGGCGTTTATCTCGCCGAGCTGAGCGAAGGAGAGGGTGGGAAGATCCTGAGTCACTTTAGCCAAGCCGAGAGTTGTCGGGTGCCCGAGAAGCTCCATTGCCCCCAAGCTGAGGGCCACGCCAGAGATGCCATCTCGAGTTAGTTCGGCCACCAGGGTGGAGACCACAGCAGCAGAGCGTATCTTACGTACCCGCGCGCGGTAATCTGTGGCAAGTTCCACGAAAGTCTCCACGGGATCCGCTGTGACTTCGTGGTTGGGCAAAGCCGCTCGCTTTTTAACGGAACGCTTCACTAAGTTCTCGTTTTTGGCCAACGCTTCGCGGAGTCGCGTCATCAGCTGTGATCTGGACTCCTCTGAGGAGCTATTCATCGCGCCCAAGCTCCCCAACGGAGCGAAACTCCTTCGCGGGGCGAACCAGGGGAATCGCCCGCCAGCGCGTCCATCTGCCGAGAATTGGTAAGGCGTTTTGCCAGCTGAGCGGCACCTTGGCGAACCGTGGCGCGAGACGCAAAACGAGTCTGGATCCCCAGCGAAGCGATGCTGGGTTCGACATCAGTTTGGCCGCGGTGCCAAACGCCACTCGTTCGAAGCTCGACGCTTGAGATTGGTTATAGGTTGCGCGCAGTGAGGTGAGCACTGCGGGAATATTTATCTTTACCGGGCAGACCTCATAACAGGCGCCACACAAGGTTGAAGCAAACGCCAGGGAGCCACTCTTTTCGACTCCGATGAGTTGGGGGACCAGTATTGCCCCAATGGGACCTTGGTAAACCGAGCCGTACGCGAAGCCGCTAGCGCGCTCGTAAACCGGGCAGACATTGAGACAGGCCGAACATCGGATGCAGCGCAGTGTCTGAAAGCGCAAGGGGTGCGCGATCAAGCTCGAGCGGTTGTTATCAAGCAAGATGAGGTGAAACTCTTCCGGGCCGTCTCCAGGGTGCACCCCGGAGAAGATACTGGTATAAGGATTCATCCGCTCGCCGGTGGAGGATCGTGCCAAGAGCTCCAAAAACAGTGGGAGTTGTTCCATGTCGGGAATTACTTTTTCGATTCCCATCACGGTCACGAGAACCTTGGGGAGAGTGAGACACATGCGGCCATTTCCCTCCGACTCAACCACCGCCACGGCGCCGCTGCTGGCGACGGCGAAATTCGCCCCTGAAACCGCAAAGGGAACGGTGAGGAACTTCTCCCGGAGATAGAGGCGGGCAGCTTCGGCGAGCTCCTTGGGTGTCGAGCCAAGGGAATCGTCGGCGATGGTGCGTGCAAAGAGCGCGCGGATCTCATCACGATTCTTATGGATCGCGGGGACAAGGATGTGACTTGGCATTTCATGAGCTAGTTGGACGATCAACTCCGCGAGATCCGTCTCATAGGCGGCGATGCCTGCTTCTTGAAGCGCATCGTTCAACCCGATCTCGTCGGTAGTGATCGACTTGACCTTGATTGCTTCTGTGAAGCGATGGGAGGAAGCGATCTCTACCACGATGCGATTTGCCTCATCGGCGTCTGAGGCGAAATGCACCTTGCCACCATGTGCCGTGACGGTGGCTTCTAACTCGGTCAACAGGGTGTCTGAGTTTGCGATCGAGAAGTCCTTGATCTCGGCGGCGGCTTGACGCATCTCTTCCCATCCCGGAACCTCCGAAACCACGCCAGCGCGCTTGGCGCGTATGGTACCGGTAGCGCGGGTGAGATTGGAGCGCAACTGGGGATAGTTGAGATATTTTTGTGCTAGATCGGGAAATTTGATCGTCGCGGTAGCTCCTAGAGCTGCTTTGGGGGGATAATCGCTCATCTATGGCCTCAATAAAATTGCATCGATCGGGTGCTCGCGAGCACCTCAGCAATATGGATAGGTCGGATCGCTACCCGTGCCCGGTCCAGGCCTCCAGAAATGTGCATCAAACAGGAGTTATCCACAGCGATTACGTATGCGGCGCCGGTAGCTCTAATCGAAGTCACCTTGTCCGCGAGCATCGCTGCCGAAGTCGCCTCATTCTTGATTGAAAAGGTTCCCCCAAAGCCGCAACAAGTAGTTTGCGTAGCATTATCGATAAGTTCGATATCTTCTACCCGTGAGAGGATCTCCCTCGTCGCCGAACCGAGCCGCAGAGACCGTAACGAGTGACAGGTGGGGTGCACGGTAGCGCGATAGGGGAACCACGCTGAAGTTCCCACCTCGCCATGAAACGCGTGGAGGAACTCCACGAGTTCGAAAGAGCGGCTAATGAGCTCGCCAAGGCGACGGCGGTTGCCCCCAGAGAGCCAGCGTTGCGCCAGTTCGGGATAGTTCTCCCTCACCATCGCGGCACACGATGCCGAGGGAAAGATCACAAAGTCCGCATCAAGGTTGTTGCGGTAGAACGAGCGAAGCATGGCATCGATCTGGTCGGGGTAGCCAGTATTGAAATGCATTTGTCCGCAGCAAACTTGCGCTTTGGGAAGGCGGACGTCGTAACCGAGACGCATGAGGATTTCGCGACTCGCCTGAGTAGTA
>JAKASN010000298.1 GCA_021819025.1 Actinomycetes bacterium
CGGAAACGCGTACGGAGTTATTGGCGTTCTGATATTGAATCGAAAAGGAGTCTTTCCCGTCCAAATCCATATCGAACCCCGCCGCCTGCAGCGCACGAGCCTTGTTCTCCTCGATCGACTTGCACCAGATGAACTCTTCGATGTCGGGATGGGAGACGTCAAGAATCACCATCTTGGCTGCGCGCCGCGTCTTGCCGCCCGACTTGATGGTACCTGCGGAAGCGTCAGCCCCGCGCATGAACGAAACTGGCCCGGACGCGGTTCCGCCTCCCTTGAGGTTCTCCTTGGAGGAACGAATCCTAGAAAGGTTCACCCCAGCGCCCGAGCCACCTTTGAAGATCACACCTTCTTCGGCGTACCAATTCAGGATGGAGTTCATATTGTCATCCACGGCAAGGATAAAACACGCCGAAGCCTGCTGGGGAACTCCAGGGACGCCGATATTGAACCATACCGGGGAATTGAACGCCGCCATCTGGTGAATCATTACATACTTGAGTTCATCTGAGAAAGTTTGTGCGGCTTGGTCGTCTATGAAGTAGCCGTCCTTCTTCCCCCAGGTGGTAATGGTGTCTACGATGCGATCGACGACCTGGCGCAAGCTTGACTCACGCTGGGCGGTCCCGAGGGTGCCCCGAAAGTACTTCTGTGCGAGAATATTGGTAGCATTGACTGACCAGTCGGACGGCACCTCAACCCCAAGTTGCTCGAAAGCAACCACGCCATCGCGGTAGTTGGCAATCCGCGAATCACGCCGCTCCCAAGTCACGTAGTCATAGGGATTCTTACCCGACTCGGTGAAATGCCTCTTGATGCCTAGATTCAAACTCTGTGGAATGATCGCCACTTGCTATGCCCCTTCTCTCTACCTTTTTCGCGAGCCGGATCAATTCATAACCCGATTAAATCGACTCGCCAGACCCGAACTAAAATCCTGGCGCTTTAGTGCGCAAAGACACTTTCGGCCCTTTTTGACGCCAAACTCGTCTCGTCACCCAAGCTGCGAACACTCTCACTAGCGCTGTCACGACTTGAGGTTACTAGCTATACAAACACAAGATGTAGTGATTATGTTCGATTCGAACACTATATCGTGTGGCACGAGCCATTTCCAGTGAAATTACAAAGATGTTTTTATACCCTCGGAGAAAAGCTACCCACCCTGGAGGTCTCCTTGGCGGAACTCTCATGGGATGGCGCCTTAGTCAAACCAATCTAGGCACTAAACTTGGCGTGGACGGCCCGAACCAACCGGGAGGTTTTCGCCTCTTATGACATCTCCCTCGCCGCTGCGCCAAGATGAACCGCAGCGTTACGTGGCGTTGCTTCGCGGGATAAATGTCGGATCCTCCAAGTCGGTGAGCATGGCCGATCTCTCCTCGCTGATGACCTCTCTGGGCTTTAGCGGCGTGAAGACCGTGCTGCGCAGCGGGAATGTCATCTTTGATACCCCAGAAGCGAATGCTGCCGCACTAGAAGACGCGATCTCGCGGTCGCTCAGCAATCAGCTCGGGGTCGATGCCGATTGCCTCGTACGCACCTGCGGAGAACTCCAGAGCACTTTGGCAACTAATACCCTGGGATCTCTGGTGACCGATGAATCCAAGATGTTGGCGATCTTTACTTCCCTTCCGATTGACGAAGCGATGTTGGATCGCTTTGACCCCGTGGCGGTCGATCCCGGCCACGTTTCACTCGGAGATCGCGTCATCTATCAGTGGTGCCCTCTGGGGATACTGGCGAGTGCGCCACTCACGCGACTAGTCGAGAAAAACCTGCCTCTACGTGCGACAGCGCGTAATTTCCGTACTTTAGGCCGTCTAGCTGCACTTTTGCGTTCCTGAATTTCCAATGCGCGATGCAATTGCATGCCCAAGGCCACCGGACCAGGGTAAAAAGGCTCAATCCTCTTTGCGAACTCTGTATATTGTCCAAGGAGGCTCTAAGCTTTAACTTGTATTGTCAAGCATTAAGTACCCGTCGCAGCATCTCGGATCGATCAAGTTTAGGCGATAACCATCTATGCATATTCCAAGGACACTCCGCCAAGCGTCGCTTGCCAGCCATGATCCCATCGAAGCTGAGATGCTTGACGATCTCCATCAGCAGTGCGATGGTGTGACACCTTCGCCATACTTGATCGTCATTCCGGCCTTCAACGAATCAGACTCTTTGCCGTATGTGGCTTCTCGACTCCCCAAAGAGATTCTGGGCATTGCACCTGCAGTAGTGGTCATAGATGATGGCTCGAGTGATGACACCGCTGCAGTCGCCAAGGACCTCGGATTAAAGGTGGTACGTTCACCAATGAATCGCGGCCAGGGCGCATCGCTGCGGGTCGGCTACTTGGCGGCGATCAAGTTTGGCTATTGTGCGGTGGGTATCGTCGACGCTGACGGGCAGTGGGATCCCAGCGACCTTGAAGCAGTGATGGCTCCAGTTATCCAGGGACGGGCCGAGATCGTACAAGGATCGCGCAGTCTCGGCGAGACACACGTCGGCGATGCCGTGCGCGATCTCGGGGTAAAGTTTTTCGCTCATTTGATCTCCTGGGCCACCCATACTCGCCTCACCGACACTTCCAGTGGTATACGTGCGATGTCGGTGGCGCTGCTCGAGAAAGTCCGTCTTGAGCAAGCCCAGTACCAGTCTTCGGAGCTGCTCATCTCGGCGATCTTTGCGGGCGGACGCCTTCTCGAGGTACCTGTAGTGATGAGCCCACGCTTTGCGGGAACTTCCAAAAAGGGCCATAACGCCAAATACGCGCTCGCCTATAGCAAAGTGGTATTGGGGACATTCTTACGGGAAGTGCGCTTGGAGCGCTTGGAGCGACGTGCAAGAACAAGGGCTCAAATAATTAGGGCTGCTTAGGCATGGCCGAAAGCGCTTTGGCGCGCCGCTTTCATTATCTCAGATTTGGCCTCCTCGTAGCAGCTGTCTATCTCGCGGCCAATCTCATCCCCTTGGCATTTGGTCACAGCGTAATTGTCGGTGACAACCTCATTCAAAACAACCCGCTGCGCTATCTCGCGGCGGAGATCATCAGATCTGGGCATCTTCCAGGCTGGAATATTTTTGCCTGGTCGGGGACTCCTTTGCTGGCAGGTTTCAATGCCGGAGTCTTCTACCCCCTGATTCTTTTCTATCTGCTCTTCCCTCCCCTCGTGGCACTCGGGCTCTATATCGCCGGGGTGCAATTGGCATTTGCACTGGGGATCTTTTGGCTGTTGAACCACCTTGAGGTCGACGAACTCCCAGCTGGGGTCGTTGCGTTGGTGGCACCATTGCTCGGCTACTTCTCCGCCCAGAGCTTGCACCTAGACATGATCGGCGGGATTGCCATGGTCCCCTTCATGGTCGTGGCAGTAGTTCGCCTGACCAGGGCCAAGGGAGCGCGAAGCGCCTTTGGTGCTGGTCTACTACTCGGAGTGAGCTACTCTCTCGTGGTCTTGGCTGGAGCGCCCGAAGCCATGATATACGAGGCAACCTTCATCGCGGTTTTCACTCTGATCGAGCTCATCCGCTCGCGAACGCCAATCGCAAGGATCCCCCCTTTCGCGCTGGCCTTCTTGGTCACCGTCGCTTTGGTGCCCGAAGCGCAGCTTCTCCCCGGTCTGTCCTTCATCGGCCTTTCTCAGCGAAGCCACCCGTCGATCGGCTTCGTAACTTTCGGCCCGCTCTACCCCGGCGCCTTCATGAGCCTCATCACGCCTTTCCTTTTTGGCGGTCCTATTCCCAATAGCGGACAACCTGGATACTTTGGGGCATTTGGCTACGAGGAGATGCAGCTCTTCATCGGCATCGTGCCCCTCGCTTTGGCAATATATGCCATCGTCGAGATCGTCTTTGGCAAGCGGAGGCCACAAAGTGGCGACTCGACACCACTCTCTTCGCGGAGAATTCTCCAAGACCTCGTCTTTGCGACGGGCTTTTCCACTCTCGCGGCATTCGGGGCTCTCACCCCCTTTGAAGACTTACTCTTGAAGGTTCCCATCTACAACAAACAG
>JAKASN010000299.1 GCA_021819025.1 Actinomycetes bacterium
GAATCAGAACTGCTGCCTCGATGGCGCGCAGCCCCGGGGGGATTCGTTCGCTGAGGAAGAGACCGATCAACTCGCCCTCACGCACCCGTAGCTCCTGGCCGACGATGACTCGCGGCCCGAGCAAATCGGCGAGAAGTAGCGCTCCTTCAATGGTGAGATGATCTGTCACTGCGACAACGTCGATGCCACTGGCATCGAGCCCATGCACATACTCATCCATCGTCGTGGTGGAATCGCCGGATCTATGGGTGTGGGTGTGGAGATCCAACTTCATGTGTAAGTTCGTGTCACGCTGACGCTAGGAGCCGCTGACGTTGATGTTGTCGATGGCCAGTGTCACTCCGGCGGAGCCGCCGGGCCGGAAGGTCAAGTCGTTTCCGATCGCGGAGATCTCTTTGAGCATCTTCTGGAGATTCGACGCGATGGTGAACTCCTTGATGGCTCCTTGAAGCTCACCATGACGAATCCGGATTCCTTCGGCCCCCACGGAGAAGTCCCCGCTGATGGGATTGACCCCAGAATGGACTCCAGAGATCGATTGGATGAGGACCCCCTCGTCGATCCCGGCCACGATATCCCCGGGCGAGGAGTCCCCGGCAACAACCATGGTCGCTCGCGGCCCCGGGCTTGTCGACCCAGCGATGCCCCCGCGAATCGCAGAGCCGGTGGAGGGGTGATCGCCCTTTCGCCCGGTATAGGAGTCGTACAAGAAGGACTTGAGCTCACCATCGCTGATTAGTACGTTGCTTCGGGAGGCGAGGCCTTCGTCGTCGTAGGCGGCAGAGGAGAAGAAGCGCATGTCGGTGGGGTCATCCAGTAGGGTGAATCCCTTGGACGCGACTTGTTCTCCGATGCGACCCGCGAAGATGGAGCGACCTTTTTGCACCGCCTCTGCCGACAGCGTTGAAGAGATGATCGAGATTAGGGCACTGGCGATGTCCGGCTCAAAGACGGCACAAAAGAGTCCCGAGCTTGGCTTGGTCGCTCCGAGCATGCGGGTAGCTTTTTCGGCGGCTTCCCTCGCGGCGTATTCAATGTCCAAGCCCGCAAAGTTGCGGGAGGCGTGCATGCCGTAACCGGTCTGGGTTTCCTCGTCCTGGCTTGCCAAGGCGTATGCCCAGGCCCAACAGTAGGTTTGTTGGGAATAGGCCACGATGCCTGCGGAGTTGAGAACCGCTGCCTCTGCGGCGACGTCCCCGTAGTTGGAAGAATTTAGCGAGCGGATCCGCTTGTCGAGAGACAACGTTGCCCGTTCAAGTTCCTTGGCGACTTCGATCTTAGCCCTTGTGGAGACCGAGATAATATCTTCCGACCAGAGATCGAGTGAAGCGGGCGCGACGCCGTCGGGCGATGCAATGCCGTTATAGGGGTCGCCGCTTCCAAAGCGAGCGTTGTCGCGAGCTTCGGCAATGGCGCGCTCGATCTCGTTGGGTTCAAGAGTTCCGGCATAGGATATTCCGACGCGCTTTTGGCTGACGATGCGGATTCCAATTCCCGATGACGCTGCGCTGGTGAGTGACTCCACCTCCGACTCGTAAACTCGTATTGCTGTTTCAGACTCTCGGACGAGGTACGCTTCGATCTCTTCGCCAGGTTGGGCGGCTTCGATAACTTTTTGGCCGATGCTTACAAGATCAGGCACTCGCGGTCCCTCCTACGGTAACCTTGGTAATACGAAGCGTCGGCTGGCCGCATCCCACAGGAACGCTTTGGCCATCCTTGCCGCAGGTCCCTGGTACGATGGCAAAATCGTTTGCCACGGCGTCGATATTGGCGAGAACTTCGGGTCCGTTGCCAATCAAGTTAGCGTCGCGCAGCGGAGCGGTAATTTCGCCGTTTTCGATCAAGTAGGCCTCGGTCATGCCAAAGACGAAGTCTCCGGTGGCAGTGTTGACCTGGCCTCCGCCCAACTTCGCGACGTAGATCCCGCGCTCGGTGTCGGCGATGATCTCCTCTGGCGTTTGCGCGCCGGGCATGAGATAGGTATTGGTCATGCGAACCATCGGGAGGTGCGCGTAACTTTGCCTCCGCCCATTTCCTGAGGAGCTTCGCGCTTTTCTCTCGCCTTGGTCGTGGTCCCACATGTAGTCCACGAGCACCCCATTTTCGATGAGGGTGTTTTTCTTGGCGGAGTTGCCCTCATCGTCGTGGGCATAAGTTCCCCACTGATTATGAACCGTGCCGTCATCAAGCAGGGTAACGAGCGGGCTGGCCACCAATTCGCCAACGCGTCCGGTATAGACCGAGGAATCTTTGAGGATGTGATCGGCTTCGAGTCCGTGTCCACACGCCTCATGGAAAAGCACCCCGCCGCCCATGCCGTTGAGCACCACCGGCAGTTGACCTGAAGGAGTCGGGCGCGCGGATAGCTTTTGGATCGCCCGTTGTGCGGCGGTTCTTGCCATCTCTTCCAAGTCAAGTTCGTCGAAGATCTCAAATCCCATGGTCATGGCAGCTGTTTCATACCCAGTTTGCATCCCGGTATCCCCCAGGGCGACACACGAGATGGCAATCCTGGTACGAACTTGCTCTTCTTCCACGTATGTACCTTCAGAGTTGGCAACTAAGAAGCGCCGCAAAGAGTCGGAATACCCAGCATTAACTTGGCGTATCGCCGCGCCTGCGGAGCGTCCAGCGGCGTCAAGTCGCGAGAGGAGCACGATCTTGGCATCCTTGGAGATGGAGTTGGGTCGCTGTTTCGACGGATCGACGGGCACAAATCGCCGCGGGGTGAGGGCCACTTCGCCACCACGATCGGTGGAGTTGCGCGCCAAGGCAGAAGCCGCTTCGACTGCCCTCATAAGCCCAGCTTCGCTTAGGTCTGCGGTGTGTGCAAATCCTGTAGTATCGCCGCATTTCACCCGGATCCCCGCGCCGCGCGCGGTGCCCGAGGTGAGTTCCTCGATGAGGCTATCGTCGAGAGAAGCAGAGAAATTGGTCTTTTCCTCGACGAAGATTTCGGCAAACTCTCCGCCACGGGCCAGGGCAGAACGGATCACCCTGTTTATGAGACTTTCATCGAGCACATTATTCTCCGAGCTATTTGTCTGCCTTTAAATCTACGCGCGTCGGGTAAGTACGGCGCGAAATCTCAAGAGGGAGGGATCCTAGCAGGTGGCGCCGCGATGCAAAGGGTGTGGAATTGCACGACGTGCTCGCTTTTGTTTGCAGCGCAAAGCGTATACTTTCTACTAGGTAGCTGAGCAATGTGATGCGACGCTCTGCGACGCGAGGCTCCTTGCAAGCCCGGTTGCGGGCTCCGTGCTCTTTTGTTGTGGCGCGCAAGCAGTGCCGCGCTGGTACGCCAAGGTCCGTTACGAATATGGGAATCCAAATGGCTAATGCGCTGAGCGATAACGAAATTCCAAGCCAGGCGCCAGTGGAGACCGCCTGGTGGAAGAAGGCGCTTCCCGTCGTGCGGGTCGCTGGGACCGTCATCATGTTCTACGTTTTGATCACCAAAGTGCAATGGGCGAGCCTCGGCCAGATCGGCAAAAAAGGCATTGGCTTGATCGTGGTGGCTTTTCTGGCCACGCTCTTGAGTATCGTGCTTTCGGGGATCCGATGGCAACGGGTGCTTGATGCCCTTGAAGTGCCATCGCGGATCCGGGATTTGGTGGAGCTTCAGCTTGCGGGGATGTTCGCGGGGAACTTCTTGCCTTCCACGGTTGGAGGTGACGTGGTTCGCGCCCGATGGTTGGCAAAGGTCAACAAGACCACTTCGGACTCTATCGCCTCAGTGGTCTTGGAGCGCCTCACTGGATGGTTGGTATTGCCGATTCTCGTCCTCGCGGGTACCTTGACTGACCCGAGTATTTGGCACCTTGGCGAGGTCTCTAAAGCGGTGGTATTTGTGGCGGCCGCCACTTTGGTGGCGCTCTTCTTTTTGCTTGCTTTGGCCCGTTCCACCAATCTTTCCGCACGCGCCTCTCGGATCGCGGTTCTCGCGGGTCTCCTCGAGGCGATCTATCGGGGCATCGGCAAGTTTAGGCGCAAACCG
>JAKASN010000300.1 GCA_021819025.1 Actinomycetes bacterium
TACGTTTGTTTGGTGCCCGCTCTGTCAGGCATCCTAGCCCGCTGATGAGCTGCAACGGGGCAGCGATGGCCGCGTGGCACGCGGCCGAATCGCTGGACAATGGCGCCCAGCGACCGGGAACAGCCCGAATGGAGGATGCGACATGGCGTTACCTGATCACTGGTGGAACCAAGAAGACTGGACAGTCAAGCTGCACTGGCAGCTTCGCGACTTGGGTTACACGCGCGACGAGGCATGGCGTATTGTCCAGGCATTTTGGGAATTGAGCAAGGTAGAGGTAAACAACCAATGACACAATTTGACGCGCTGATGGCCACGACGGAAGCCGACAGGCTCCACGCCACCGAGCTACAGGCAATCAAGTACGCTCGCCAGATAGTCCTTCACCAATCCGTGAACAAAGCCGCGGGCAGGAAACTACGCCCGGTCATGTCGGACGAAGTGCTCGCCAAGGCGGCGGAGTGGTGCAAGGCGGCCGATGAGTTGCACATGCCGTACATTTTCTTCGCGGTGATGCTCGCCAAGGAGGGCATCCCTGATTACGACACGGCAATCGCAATGGCAACCGCCGCGATGATGGTTGTCTCGGTTCGTCACTAGCTTTTATTGCAAACGGCAAACGTGCGACGTAGAATAGGCACACGACCAAGGAGAGGAGAAGGACGATGGCGACAATGACATACGACACCTGGGCAGAGTAAGAAGCGGAGTTCACAAAAGAGCGCTACCCGACCATCTATGGCGTCGAGGTACCGAAGGACGCGGAGCCCGAAGCGATTGATGCTGCCCTCACGTTTACACGTGACGATGACTGGGAGATCGCGACAGAACCGGTATATCGCACGCTCGTACCCGATGAGGGAGAGGTCAAGCGCGTCGTCGGCGAGATACTTGCCGGCGCCGAGACTGTCCATGTCTACGGCACCTGGTTACCACGCGATCCCTACCCCGGTTGCGAAGGCGACATGGGTTTCGTCCTGTATCGTCGCCATCGTTATCCCGGCCAAACCGAAGGGCCGTGGGTGCTCGAATGGGAAGCCGAGAATGGATCATGCCCGGATATGGAGGAGTAGGACATGTGGTCGCACCGTGATACGGAGTTCGTCCACCAGAGCACGTACAGCCTAGGCCCCATCATGGTGTGCGGCCTCGTCGCAGACAGCCAGGTAGCACACTGGAAGCCCTACGCGCAGGGGCCGGTTACGTGCCCCTACTGCTTGGCGCGGAAAAGCACCAAGGGACTGACGGGGCCGGAGCAACTCGCAACGGTGCCAGCGTAACCCACCCGCTGACGAGCGCAACGACGCGCCACGGCCGCAAGGCGAAACCCCGAGCAACGGCGCCCGGGGTTCGGGAATAAACGAGAGGAGAGATCCATGGTCAGGACTCAAGATGGTCGTTACGAGGTATCTATCCAGCCGAATACCTACTACCATGGCGCCGGGGCGAACGAGAAGACGACCAATTACCTGTGGGAAATTCGCGACGTTCACGATGGCCTTCCGGTCGTCGCCTCCGGTGAGAGCGAAACCAGGGACGGGGCAAAGTCCGACGCTTGGGCTGCCCTGAGGGCACTCCGTGACCGATAACGACCGCTCCGAGGCAGGACGGCGCCTTATTTCCTTCCGCAAGTGGGAGAAACAGACGCTCACGTGCCCCGTGTGCGGCGAGCCCTTCGAGTCCAACGGCAGCCGAGCCCGCTACTGCTCGAGTCTATGCCGCTGGAAAGCCTGGAAGAAGCGACAAGGGGAAAAGGAGAACAACGATTGATGCGCGTGTACATCCCTTTGGCCTGGCAGCCTTGTCATATGGGCATGGAGATTGCCGGGGATAGTCTCCCGACGAGCCCCGAGAAAGCCATGAGATCGTCGCGAGGGACGCCAAAGTACACCGCGAGCTTGGTAATCGTCTCGGGTTCGGGCTGGACGCCATGGAGGGCACGCGACACTGTATCTGGCGACAAGCCCGCGTACTTTGCAAGCGCCCTTGCACTCTTCAGCCCGCGTTTATCCATCTTCAAACGCAACCAATCGGCAAGCGGCATGGGTTTGCTCACGTCCGTCCTATCCATCAGACGAGTTTCTATCATTTTAGCCCAGATCTCTTGACATCAGACGCAATTGTCTTAAAATAGTGTCTGTCCGTCGCGTAGGCAGTCAATAAAGGGGTGGCTGGATGAAGCAAGAACATCCGATATGGTTAATCCTCGATCACCAAGGGCGCTCACTTACCTGGCTCGCACGCAAGTCCGGTATAAGCCTCAGTCACGTTAAGAACGTCAAGTGCGGGTTTGCGCGAATGACGCCTAAATTTCGGATGCGCTGCGCCGAGGCCCTTGACTTACCCGAGCAAGTGCTTTTTATTTCAGATGTGTGTCCGACCAACGCGACGGACGTTCAAGACGGGCACCTTGACCTAGAGCCCGATTTGCCGGAGGCCGCCAATGCCTAGCGCATCTCTCGATCGCTTTCTCGCGGTCGCCCTGGACGGCCTCACCAAAGGTCACACACCCGCCATTCTCGACCGGATCCAACCGGGTGAACTAGGTTGCAGCAGTTGCGGACAGGTCGCCAACGCCGGCGACTTCCACCGTCCGCCACGGCGCCACGCGGGACGACGCTGTCCCGCGTGCAACACCGACATCGACGCTAACGGCTTTATCGGCGGATCCAGCGTAGCACTCGCACGGGCATCCTAAGCATTTTTTAAGAAAGGAGGGGAAAAGCGATGCACCGTTCGCCGCGTTGGATGCCACTATGGCCGGAAGAACCCGACCAGCGCGAGAAGGAGATTCGCGAGCTAATCGCCGCGGGTTATTCCAAGCGGACGGCGTATTACTGGTATTTCTACCGCAAGCTCGGACCATCGGCGGAGTACGACATTCCGCCCAATGGCGAAGACGCCATACGGAGGAGGATTTGATGCCAAAAACCCGGTTATCGTGTGATGCCCAGACGGTGGTGGAGCATCAGTCGGAGGCGATTGAGGAGCTACGGCGCTTGCAGTCGCACCCGACAGTGATGAACAACACGGTGCTCCGTTCTGGGATCCAGAAGGCGTGGAAATCGCTCGTCGAGGCGAACGCCTACGCCTGCATCCTGTACTTCCGAGACGATACCCACGCAAACGTGGCCGAGTTCGTCTCACCAGCGGGGGCCGCATAAATTGAGTGGCCTAGGCGGGACGATGGTAATCCCGCCTAGGCCACAAAGGAGGATTTGTACCTAGATGGTAACACAATTAGCCCAGCCAATCAATACCCGGCATGTCCGCCTCGCTGCCGTGATGGCCGCCGCGCTCCGTGATGGTGTCCGCCGTGGCAAGGCCATCAGCGATCTCCACACGAAGCTCGTCGAGGTGATCGGAGTGGACGTTGATGTCAAAGCCATCCAAATCGACGAGAACCGCCTTTCCCCGGTTCCCTACGTCGTCATCGACGATATTCTCTTTCAGCTTGAGACGGACGGACGCTTGCACGCAAATCCGAAGTGCATCCAGTGCGGCGAGTTTCGCCGGCATCAGGACGCCATCGAAAGCCTCGCGGAGCTAGGCGACATTCTGGGGCGTCCCTGTCCATCCTGTGGGGGTGGTTCCGATGCGTGACGATATCGGTCACTCGGTAGCGCTTAGCCAACCCCCCGAGTCGGCCCCGTGGCAGCCCGTTCCGTTCCACAAGGCCGAGATATTAGCGGCACGCGCCCAGGGTGAATCCTTCCAGTCCATCGCGGATCGGCTCGATCAAAGCGTCTCGACAGTTTGGCGCTGGGTGAAGCGCTGGGAGGCCGGCCATGAGTGACCTTGTCGTCCGCCAAACCGGCGAGATCGTCACCGACTTCGGCATGCAAGCCGTCGTCTCGGTCGATCAGGCCATCAATCGGATCAAGGAGCTGCAACGGTTCGTCCACGCCGTGATGGTCAAGGGTGAGGACTACGGGATTATTCCTGGTACGAAGAAGCCATCTCTCCTGAAGCCCGGTGCCGAAAAGCTCTGCGAGATGT
>JAKASN010000301.1 GCA_021819025.1 Actinomycetes bacterium
GCTTTACGGGGCACAGTTTTCGATGGTAAAAAAGCTGCCAAGACTACTCAGATGACAAATTGAGAACCCCGACGCTGACAGCACACCTCGCGCGGATCGGCGACCCCCTTTGCTTGACTCCGCGAGTGCTTGGGTTGCACCGCTCTTAGTGCAGGCCCCCATTCATTAGTCACAGGTCCACTGTTTATTGCTCATTGATCGAGATGCCGCATGCAAATCGTGCCCAGAGCCGCACCTTTGAGCAGGTGAGCAGGTGAGAAGTGGAGGAGCGGCGATATCTATGGAAACAACGTTTAGCGTTCTGCGTCGCTATCTCAAGGGTCACGCGACGGATGTCCTAGCCGAAGCTGCGGTCTTTAAAATGATGGGCAGCGGTGAGGAGTTCCACGGTCGAGAGGCAATTGATGCCATGCTGGAGGGCTTCTAGCACGGGGTTTTCCAAGCGCACGCCCAAGACCGCAATCTGGTCGTAGCGAATGGCAGCGACGTTCTTGAAGCTGACGTTGCGGACGCTTATGCGAGCAACTCGGTGACATTGCACCGAGGGAAAGCGAAGTACGCGTCCCCTGGCGTGTCGATTACGAGATAGACGGGACTCTATTTCCTAAGCGCGTATCTACCTCGAGACAGATCGACTCCGCTCAGGACGAGCGAAGTAGCACCGCTTGTGGATGATCCGATCAAGGCAACGATGTCTGCGGCTTGGCGCGCGAAGACTGATGTGATACGCCAAGGCGAGGATGAGAAATTTGTTTGAGCCTGGTTTTTTGCCGCATGTCGTCACTGGCGCCTGAACCATTGCGGCTGCGACAAATTTCCGGAGCCTGAGTTTGGCCGTCGCCTGCGTGGACCACCTCGCCCACCAAGAAGGTTGTTGGCGCAGTCTTGGAATGGACGTCAAGACGCCCCAGACGTGCCAAAGTGACGGCTAAAACTCGTGGCAAAGAGCCATTTACCGGTGTCATTAGTGGTCGGGAAGGCGGGATTTGAACCCGCGGCCTCAGCGTCCCGAACGCTGCGCGCTGCCAAGCTGCGCTACTTCCCGTGTTTCCTATAGTCTAAGTGCACCGCGGTCGACTCGCCTTAGGCTAACTAACCCGGGAGGCATTAGTTTGTGCCTGTGCTGATGTCGTCAGCTCGCTTCGATTGTCAGAGGGCGGTAGCTTTCATCCTCGTAGTTGTTTCCTGCCAAGATCGCCTTGGCGGCATCGGCGATACGAAATGAGTCGAGCGGCTTTACCAGGAATCCTTCTGCCCGAGATCTCCTGGCGAGAAAGACATCAGCGCGCCGATCAAGCAGCATGAGCACTGGTACATGGCCAAGTCGCCCTCCGGACTCCTCTAGGTGAAGATCCATGCAAATTGCCATGCCACCAATGTTGCCCACTTGCATATCTACCACTGCCAAACTGGGTGCCTTTTTGCGTACCGCGGCATAGAAGGACGCTGCGCTTTCGTATTGGCTCACTTCAGGCGTGACAAACTCAAGTGCAGAGGTCAGTTCTTCGAGGACCGCCTTGGAATCGCTGACGACATAAATCTGTGACATTCGAGTAATTCTAGTCACATGAGTATCCCAAGGCCAAGATGAAGGGCGGCGCGAGGCGATTCTCTTAGTTAGATGAGACTGCGGGCCATTTTTGCGAGATCTTCGATATTGGAGATGTCCTTGGCGAGCATGGGGACCTTAACCAAGCGGGCCGGCGCGAGAAGGCCCACGATCCAGTCGACTTCCTTGCTTTCGGAGATCCTCAACTGTTCCATGCGCGTGAGATTTTGTTCAAGAACCTCGAGTTCGCGGCTCGAGAGAACCGTTGGCAACTCTTCGTTGCGCGTACCGGTGTCAAAGTCAGGGGTATGACGGTTGGAGATGAGCCCCGCGACTTGGAACCCAAAGCCAGCGAGTTTTTCGCCAAAGCTCGCGGCCTCTTTGACGGTGTCTCCCCTTGGCGCGGTGACGACGATGAAAGCCGTGGCGTCGTTGCGCATGAGGGCCTGTACACTTTCGGCTCGCATCCTAAAACCCTCCTCCATTCCTTCAAAGTCCTGAAAGAACGCCACCGCCTCGTCTACCACCTCAGAGCCAACGACTTTGGAAATGGTTCGCAATACCGCTCGCGCGGCGAACGATACCGGCCGCAGGATCGCCGGCCCAGGATTCATGATGAGGCGAAAGACTTTGTTGTCCAAAAACCCGATGAGTCGGCGAGGTGCGTCGAGGAAGTCCAAGGCATTGGAGCTTGGAGGAGTGTCCACCACCATCAAATCGAAACGGCTATCGTTATGGAGTTCGTAGAGCTTCTCCATGGCCATATATTCCTGGATACCCGAGAGGTTCTTGGTAAGGTTCTGATATACCCGATTCGCGAGGATCTTGGATGCTTGCTCTGGGGACTTGGCGTATTTGACCACCAGGTCATCAAAGGTGGCATCCGCATCGAGCATCACCGCATAGAGATCTCCAGATCCGAAGGCGTCTATCTGAACTGGCTCGTTACCTATGTTTTCGATGCCCAAAGCGTCGGCGAGACGTTTCGCGGGATCTATGGTGACCACGCAAGTGCGGATTCCCATCAGTGCGGCCCCAACGGCTAGAGCAGCAGCAGAAGAGGTTTTTCCCACCCCGCCCGGCCCAGTCATGACTAGGACCTTTTTGTTCCGCACCAGGTCTTCCAAGGTGCGCCGTGAGGCCAAAACAGGCGCATGATCGTGGGGCTCAGCCGACATCTGGCATCCCGAGTCGAATTGAGGGATCGATCAAGTAGCGCGCCAATGTCGATGCCTCGTTGGTGGTTAATGCCGTGGTAAAGAGAAAAGGCAGTTCGATCGAGGTGATCTCCGACAGCGCATGTGCGAGTACCGCGACGCTTTGGGATTGCATCGTTGCTCTCGAGCTGACGTAGTTGTAAGCGTTGACCTCGTCGCTAGAGGAGGTGAGAGACGCTAGAAGCTCTGCGCTCTGGGAGGAAATGTCCGGTCGCTGGATGAGGCCGTTGATGACCACTTTGCCGATAGCGACCGTCTTGAGTTGGGCTATCTTGGCAACGGTCTCGATGGTCTCAGAGACTGGAGTTTCTTCAGCCAGGGTCACCATGACCACCTTACTTCGACTCGGATCTCCAAGAAGGGCGGTGACCTCTTCGGCTTGGCTGCGCAGCAGTCCCACACTGGCGATGTCGGCGAGGCCTTTGGGGCTGGAGAGAAAGGTGACGAGATGCCCTGACGCGGGAGCGTCGAGAATGATCGTGTCGAAGTCTCCGGATCGCTCCATTTGCTTGGTTTTGGCCAACACGAGAAGTTCGCGAATTCCTGGGATCGCAGTGGCGATTACCGAGACTACCCCAGTGGAGATAAGGCGCCTGCCCAACACCGCCATCCCATGATCCTCGAGATATTCCACCAGTACCTCTTCGGGCCTGAGATGAATAATCGAGAGTTTTTCCACTGAGCTTCCCAGCACCGCATCGCCGTTGGCGATCGATGCCGAAAGAGCTTCAACCACCGGTGAAGGCGAAAGTTCGATGATCGCGGTACGTCGCCCGAGTTGGGCCGCGGCAATTGCAGTGGCAACACTAACAGTCGACTTTCCCACCCCGCCTTTGCCGGCGACGAGAAGAACTGTCGTCGATTCAATTGTCTCGCGCACCCGCGGCCTCTCTGTCTTTGGCGCCAGTGGCCACTATGGCAGGAATCTACTTAAGACTTGCTTCGGCCGCGGCTACCGCTGGGATTGAGCACACCGAAGCAGGCTGGTTATTGTCGATCTTGCAAATGGTGGCGATAATGAGATTTGCCGAGGGCAGGATCGCTTGGTTGGTTACCGTTCCGGTTATCGTCAAGCTTCCCGCGATGCTTGCTCTCGAGAGCCCGCTCAAAAGCGAGGGAGAATACGAAGGACCCGAGACGATGTACTTGTTGGCGAAGTCAATAAAGGGAATTCCCGTTGCCGTAGCTGCATAAGGCGGCTGATCGTACTTAGAGAAC
>JAKASN010000302.1 GCA_021819025.1 Actinomycetes bacterium
GAATCGGCGACGTCGACGAGAGCGGATCAACCGCTGGATATATCCCCATCGAGGCGATATTTCGAGAAAGCTCTGTCGTAGCGTCGAGGTGCGTGAAAGTGGTAAAGGGAGCGGGGTCGGTGTAGTCGTCCGCCGGAACATACACCGCCTGAAGTGATGTGATGGAACGACCCCTTGTGGAGGTGATACGCTCTTGGAGCTCGCCCATTTCATCAGCCAAAGTGGGCTGATACCCTACCGCCGATGGCATCCTCCCCAATAGCGTTGAAACCTCTGAACCTGCCTGCACAAAGCGAAAGATGTTGTCTACGAAGAGCAGTACGTCCTGGTTCTTGACATCGCGAAAGTACTCTGCCATGGTGAGAGCAGAAAGAGCCACCCGCAAGCGAACGCCGGGGGGTTCGTCCATCTGTCCATAGACCAAGGCAGCTTTGGCGATGACACCGGATTCCTGCATCTCTATCCAAAGGTCGGTACCCTCACGGGTGCGCTCGCCTACGCCGGCAAAGACTGAAACGCCTCCATGTTGCTGGGCGACGCGGTTGATCATCTCCATGATGAGAACAGTCTTGCCGACTCCAGCTCCGCCGAAGAGCCCGATCTTGCCCCCCTGTACGTATGGCTCGAGAAGATCGATAACCTTGATGCCGGTTTCGAACATCTGTGCCCGCGGCTCTAGTTGATCAAAAGCGGGAGCATCCCGGTGGATCGCCCACCGCTCATCGATGTTGCTTATCACCGCAGTATCGAGTGGCTCGCCGATGACATTGAAGACGTGGCCAAGTACACCTTCGCCAACCGGTACCGAGATGCCGCGACCGGTATTTCGCACCACAGCTCCGCGCTTGAGACCGTCGGTTTGTTTCAGACAGACACAGCGAACCCGGCCGTCGCCGATTTGCTGGGCTACCTCGGCAGTAACGGTAACCGTGGCACCATCGAGAACCAAATCCACCTCAAGGGCGGTGTTGATCTCCGGAATGGCATCCGGTGGAAACTCCACGTCAATGACGGGGCCTACGATGGCTACTACCCTGCCATCCTCGAGTTGCACATCATTTTCTGCGACGGTTGTCATAAATCTCTCCTACAAAGACGCCAATTAGATGCTGGCGAACTCACATTTAGCTGCGCTTTTTGATTGGTGTACGGGGACGGTTATCACTCAAGTTCCTCAATGTCCCCTGCGCCTCGCAAGGCTTCGGCGCCACCCACAATCTCCATTATCTCGGTGGTTATGGCATCCTGCCTCGCGCGGTTCATGATCCTGGTGTACTTCTTGATAAGTTCTTCCGCGTTCTCGGTCGCCGACTTCATCGCCCTCTGTCGGTATGCGTGCTCGGAAGCCGATGCCTCCAGGAGCAAGGCAAAGATCATCTCCTCCACATAGAGGCGCAAAAGCGGGTCGATAATATCCTCGGGTGATGGCTCAACTTCAAAGTCAAGTGCCACGCCCCGGATACCCTTCATGAACTTCTCCGGCTCTATGGGCAAGAGCGGAATCACCTCGAGTTTCTGCGAACCCGACGAATAAAAGCGCGTTGTGATCGCATCCACCGTGGCAACGTCTCCGTTATCGAACATCGTCAAGACAGCCTTCGCTATCTCTTGGGCGTGCGCATAACTAGGACGATCAGTTACCCCGAGCACAGAAGTGCCAACTGGTATCTGCCGATACTTAAAAAAGCCCATCGCCTTCTTCCCGACGGCCACGATTTGAAACGAACTGTTGACAAGACGCAACTCTGCAATTGTCCGTTCGACGAGCCGCAGCGGCGCGGAGTTAAACGACCCGCAAAGGCCGCGATCCGCGGTTATCACGAGAAATCCACGAGCCCCGGGTTTTGGATCAGCAAGATAGGCGCTCTTGGGCAGTCCCGAGGAAGCGGCGAGGTCTTCCACGACCTTAGTCATGGCACCCAGATAAGGACGCGCGTCGTGAATGCGCCCCATGGCCTTGACTATGCGCGATGCCGCTATGAGCTCCATCGCTTTGGTGATCTTCTTGGTCGCCTGGACGCTTTTAATGCGCCTTTTGAGAATTCGCTCCTGTCCGCCAGCCACGAGCTACTCCTTCTCGGAGGCCAACGCCACGCCAGGATCGAACCCGGTCTTAAAATGGTCAATCAGTGCGCTCATCTTCGAGGCATCTGGAAGCGTCCCTGAAGCGCGGATCTCTGCGAGCATCTCAGGGCCGTTGGCTCTGAAGTACTCGATTAGCTCCTCAATAAATTTTCCCACCACTTGGACGGGAACATCGTCACACTTGCCATTAACTCCCGCGAAGATGGAGAGCACCTGCTCATCCACGGGCACCGGGGCGTTTTGACCTTGCTTGAGGATCTCGGTAAGGCGATACCCTCGGTCAAGCTGCGCCTGGGAGACCTTATCAAGTTCGGAGCCGAAGGTGGCAAACGCCTCAAGTTCCCGGAACTGAGCGAGGTCAAGCTTCAAGGTTCCCGAGACTGACCGCATCGCCTTAATTTGCGCGGCGCCACCGACACGTGAGACTGAGATCCCAACGTCAATAGCGGGCCGCACTCCTGAATAGAAAAGGTCCGAGTCAAGGTATACCTGGCCATCGGTGATAGAGATCACGTTGGTCGGTATATAGGCTGATACGTCCCCGGCTTTAGTCTCAATGATGGGAAGCGCTGTCAGGGACCCGCCACCACGCTCATCGCTCAACTTAGCCGCACGCTCAAGCAAGCGAGAATGGAGATAGAAGACGTCACCAGGATAGGCTTCGCGACCGGGCGGGCGCCGCAGAAGCAGTGAGAGCTGGCGATAAGCCTCGGCTTGCTTAGAGAGGTCATCGTAAATGATCAGAGCATGCTCGCCATTTTCCATCCAGTGTTGGCCCATGGCGCAACCGGCGTAGGGGGCGAGATACTTATACGGAGCACCATCTGATGCTGACGCGTTTACCACCACGGTGTAGTCCAAAGCTCCATGCTCTTCAAGAACTGCCACGGCGGCCGCGACAGTGGAGTTCTTCTGGCCCACTGCGACATAAATGCACTTAACGCCCTGGCCCTTCTGGTTGATAATGGTGTCCAGAGCCACCGTGGTCTTACCAGTTTTGCGGTCCCCGATGATCAATTCACGCTGACCACGACCGATCGGGGTCATCGCGTCGATAGCCTTGATGCCGGTCTGGAGTGGCTCCTTCACGGGCTGACGTGCAACGATGCCCGGAGCCTGCACCTCGAGACGCCGAGAAACGTCGCTCTGAACTGGGCCTTTGCCGTCAATCGGCACGCCGATAGCGTTGACGACTCGACCCAAGAGCGCGTCACCAACCGGAACCGAGAGGATCTTGCCGGTGGCCCGAACTATCTGTCCCTCATCGATACCTTCGCCATTGCCTAGGATAACCGCGCCAATGGTATCTTCATCGAGGTTGAGCGCGAGCCCAAGTGTCTGATTCTCGAATTCTAGAAGCTCGTTGACGCCGACCTGTGGCAAGCCCGAAACCCGTGCGATACCATCAAAAATCTCAAGTATTCTGCCGACCATCTCGCCGCTAACCGAAGGGGCGTACCCTTCTAGTCTTGCTTTGAGTACCTGCGAAATCTTGTCCGCACTAATTGACAACTCGGTCATTGGTTGCCTTCCGATCCTATCTCGCCGCGGTCGCCAACCCGAGGCGACCCTTCAGCTCGTCTAATCTATGCCGTACGCTTCCATCAAAAATTGTCTCGCCGACTACGGCAAGGATGCCACCCATTACCACTGGATCTATGATTTCCCGAAGTTCCACCACGGATCCCACAGCACGGGAAATTGCTGCGCTGACCTTGGCTTGTTCACCTTCGGTGAGCGGCTTCGCCACACGGATTTCCGCCACCCTAGTATGACGCAAATCCGCGACGATTTTCGCCATCAGTTCGAGCACCTCGACGAAGTCTCGAATCCGGCCTGCAGAAGCTGCGAAGCGGAGTGACTCCAGGAAAATGGCGTCGACAGACC
>JAKASN010000303.1 GCA_021819025.1 Actinomycetes bacterium
AAAATCCGAGGTTGCCGCGATCGACGCAGCGCTTGTTCTAGCACAAGGCAGAAGCTTTGACGACGTGTCGATGGACGAAGTCGCAGCCTTGGCAAAAGTCCGAGTCTCCACGATATACAGTCGTTTCGGCTCCAAAGCTGGCCTTGCCGCCGCGATTCTCGGTCCGAGCTTCTCTTTAGTCGCCGAGGCCGCGCGACGCGACATTGCGGCGGGTCTCTCGGGCCCAGATGCGGTTGCGTCGTTTCTTGATCGACTCGGGATAGCCGTGGATGAGAATCGGAGCGTGGCAAATACTTTCTTTGTCGGTATGGCCCAAGGTCCTCACCACAACCTCTCCCAAGCGTCCGACCATCCGCGCAATGGCACCATCGATCTCCCCGCTGCCCTTAGCGAAGTGCTCGAAGCGGGCCACAGGCGAGGCGAACTAGATATTCAAGGAGATGCCTTTGAGATGTCTCGTACCATATTGAACTTCTTTATCGCCCGATTCCTGGGTGAGGACGAATCGGCGCGTGACAGCGCCTCTGTGGTGGCGCGACTGGTGCTCATGGGAATCGTCTTCCGTAACCAAGGGTGATTCCGGAAGTGCTCGGCTCTATGCGTTATCAAGCACTCTTGTCGGGCTGAAGCTATTGCCGCTTCAGATAATTGAGAGATTAAAAGCTACAGGGCCGAGGGCGTTGGAATGCGTGTGCACGCGGCTACCGATTCCGCGTTGTCAGCTGCAACTCCCGCCCCGAGCCCGACGAGCTCAAGCACCCTTGAGTCTGTGACACGGTAGTAAGCAAAGCGCCCTTGTCGGCGAAGACTTATCAGACCGCAGGTGACGAGGCAGGCGAGATGGGAAGACACCCTACTCTGGGCAAGGCCGAGGAACTCTACACACTCGGTGGCTGTATGCTCTTCGCGGCTAAGGAAATTGACGAGCGCTAAACGATTGGGATCACCCACGGCACGAAAGAACTTTGCGAGTACGATTCTTCCTTGTTGGCTCTCGGGGAGGAATGCTTCTCGATCGACGCTTAGCACGTCATTGGGAACTTTCACGGTACCTCATTCGCCTAGTCAACTATTTGATACTAAGTCTTTAACGCATAAATTGCGTTTCTGATTTCAACCTTGACCCTTATTCGGAATGCTTAGCCCCTTGCCCGTCGAGTTCGGTGTCACGTCAATCGAGGCGTCGAGAAGGTCAGCGGTTAATTCTAATAAGGCAAAACGAACTGCGTTGGTGCATTTCACAGCGCGCAGATGCGCCTCAGGGGAGATGGCGAGCCGGCGCGCTTTGCCGCAGCTATGAAAGCTATGAAAGCGAGTGAGCCCCTGACGACGTTTGGGAGGATGAGCCGCGCACTGCGCGTGTGCATTTGGCGCTGGGCAGGTTGGAAACCAAGCCAGAACGGGAATGGCCCGCGATGGCCGGTCTATAGGCGGCCTCGGGGCGGCGAACGCGGCTTGTCATCCCTGCCAAGCAATACATGGGTCAAGTTTGCCCAAGCGGGTCACCAGCGATGTTAGCGCGCAGGCCCCGGATGTCCCCGGTTGAGTTGCCTTGGCATGCCCGGGGCCAAGGTCACCATGGACCCCTTGGCGTGGGCATGATGCCGACCATAGTGCACAAGATTGCTCGCCTCGCCCGCGTTGGGTGGTCTGCGTGGCCATCGTGGCTCTGCTTCGCGAACCTGGGTGGCGTCTGGCGAAGACCAAAGATCGGGCAAAGAACGACCCAGGGCAGCTGGTCAGGCGCGTCTATGGTGACACGACCAACTTTTATTCAGCCAAGGTTCTCAGCAAGGTCAAAAAGCGCCTCGTCCAAGGGGCTAAGCGAAGCGGCTTTGGTTGCGGTGCTGCTCTGTGCTTTGTCAACTTCGGCGAGATCCTCGACGCCACCAAGGCGCGGATGTCGTTGCCGTTCGTCAAATATGGTCTCACCAGGAGAGGCAGCGATCCCCTCAAGGAAGGCATCGTGGAAGTGCAGAGGCTTGCAGCACTCCAGGTGCATGAGTGGCATTACCCACCCGAGGTTTTCGGTGGAGTCCGAGTGCTACTCGCCCAGCGCTAGGAGAAGAAGCCGCGAGCCCAGATAACTGCACCGCCTCAGGGCCCCTCACCGATGGCTCTGGTGGTGAGGGGGCTCCTGGCTGCGGCGATGCGGTGATCGCTAAGTGTCCAGCTCCCCTGTTCACAGGCGGTCCGACCTCGTTTCAACCCGCCCAGAGGTGATCGCTAAGTGTCCAGCTCCCCTGTTCACAGGATGGTTTCCCGCAGGCCAAGCGGTGCTTTTTCCAGCTCATCCTGACCGGAGTGCCCCCGAAGCCAAGATCCACGTAGGTGTCCCAGGGGCGTTCCTTCACCTTGGCCACAGATCTGCACTTGGGGCAGCGGACCTCGCCGATTACCTGCTCGATGCCGATCTCAGCGAGGGGTTTCTGGCGTTGGTCGTGAAGGTCTCTCGTGCCCTTTGGCCCGACGAGGGCGTTGCAGATCTCGGTAGAACCGACAAGGACAGGAGAGCCCGAAAAGGCTTGCTTTTTTCTTCCACAGCTTGAGAAGCTACAGGTTCCCCCGTCACTTATCTTCCCAAGCTGACTCTCGGCTAGCTGGGTGGTGGCACGAGAGCCTCAGACCCCGCTAAAAGCTGAAGAGCCGCAAAAAGCGGCCGACTCCTCGGCGAGGAGTAGCGGCCGCCCTTCGACGAAATCTTCAACCTATCCGGCTCACCTATGGAACTTCGAGTGGAGGTGGCGGGAATCGAACCCGCGTCCTTCGGCTCCTCTGCATGGCTTCTCCGAGTGCAGCTAGTCGTAAATTGTCGGAACCCTGCTACTGCTAGCGCCTGGAAGGATCCTTATCTTGTTGGTTTTCATCCCAACGGAACCAAGAACTCCGTAGGCCTATCTCTATTTGATCGCGCCCGATACCACTCCTAAGAGCTCGAGGTGGTCGGACGTCACAGCTTTATTTAGGCTGCGAGAGCGAGCTGATGCTCGGCGTTTATTTTTGTTTCCGGCTCTTTAACGTGGCTCCGGAGACCACGACTCGCTTCCCATGCGTCAAACACCAAAGTCGAAGCCTGTCACCCCCGTCTTGCTGGGCATCGTACACCCAACTAATACATCATAATGGTGCGGTAGCTCAATACCGGTTGCGGCGCAGGCTTGCCATTTCGCGCTGCGCATCCCGAGCTACGTCGCGCTCGGCTACCACCCGTCGCTTGTCGTAGAGCTTTTTGCCCTTGGCAAGTCCGAGCAAGACTTTGGCGTGGCCGCCTTTGAAGTACATCGCCAGCGGTATGAGTGTCAACGACTTTTGCTGGAGTTTTCCGGTTAGCTCGTCGATCTCATCGCGATGGGCGAGAAGCTTGCGCGGGCGTACCGGGTCGGCAAGTCCAAGACCGTGAGCGAACTCATAGCGGGCTACGTTCATCCCGAAAACCCAGATCTCTCCAGAGATAACTCTGGCGAAGGCGTCCTGAATCTGAGCCCTACCAGCCCGGAGGGACTTTACTTCGGAACCTTTGAGCTCAATGCCACACTCGATTTCAGAGAGTATCTCGTACTCGTGGCGTGCCCGCTTGTTCTGCGCCACCATCATTTTGCCGGCTGAAATTCGCTCTATCGTGGTCGGTTTTTTTGTCATTGCGCTTTCCGTGCTCTACAAGTTAGCCTTTTGGGCGTGATAAAAATCTCGTCTGATCTTCTCATTGACATGATCGACCATGCGCTGGCAGACTATCCACTCGAAGCGTGCGGACTTCTCGGCGGTAGCCAAGACCATGCTACCAAGGTCTACCGGGCGCGCAACGACGCTGCGTCGGCGCGGGTTTACACTCTCAACCCCCAGGACTATCTAAGGGCTGACAGGGATGCGGAGCGCTCGGGCGGCCAAATCATTGGCGTATACCACTCCCACACTCACTCCGAGGCCTTCCCTTCTCAAACCGATCTCGCCCAGGCACCAGATCC
>JAKASN010000304.1 GCA_021819025.1 Actinomycetes bacterium
ATCTACTCGCATTGGGTGATCCGCTGCGCCAAGCCCTCGAGCGTGGTGTGCGAGGAATTCTAACAGTGCGCAATGCTCGGTACCGATATCGGGCTTTGGCCTCGCTCGCTGGTTGTGTTGCAAAAAGGATTCGCAACTCTCGCCTTGAGGTTGTTGGAGTGGCACAAAGCCGCGCAAATGCTGGGATGCGCTTTGGGCGATTGGGCCTAGGTATCGCCTCGAACTGGTTGGCAAATTTACGCCGTAGCTAGGAACCCGTGAGAGGCTTGAGGCAAATTCTCCTGCCAGCCTCGAGGGGTAGGTCAGGGGCGAGGCCACGCCCGAGGCGGACTATGCTCGAGCCAACCCGCAAGTGCCCATGCTCGTGGGGGATATGCGTTCTTTCCTCAGAGCCGCCCTTCGCTTGTGACACTATCTCGAGGCAGCTCAACCTTGCTCGGCCAGTGCGACTCTCCTATCTAGTGCAGAAGGTGCTCGATCGCAGGAGAACTCGCAACTGCCTAGCTTCATTCTTGAAGCCGCGGCGCTTACCGATTGGGGGCTCTGCAACTTCTCAGTGTGGGCTGGGAAAGGGCGCCCTTGCAAGTTCCCCGGGGAATGCGGCAGACTTGAAGAAAGGTTGTGAAACAAATTGCCGGCTCCCTACTCGCGACACTGAGGCGTCCGAATGACAACTTGAGCGCTCAATGTGGGGCACGCCTTTGAGCGCACCGATCTCGCCTTAGCAATCCTTTAGGACACAGCGAAGCAGACTCGATGAAACTCTTGATGCGCCGCCCCGCTATTTTGATCGCTGAGTCACCACCAACAGAGCTGGGTACATCGATGCCCGGGGTATCTGGCGTCGCGCTCAAGCTTGATTTCCCAGCTGATAGGGCGATGGTGCGCATAGGCGGGCCCAACGGGTGGGGTTCGGCAATGTGGCGGCGAACCTAGAGGCTCTGTTGGTATCTTTTGCTCCCCGGCAGTGATAGCATTTGGTGCCGCGGTAATCATCCCAGGCGCCTGGCCGTGGCCACTTCCTTGAGCTGCGCTTCTTGTTTGGCCATGTCGGATCGTCATTTGGGACATAATCCGTCCTCGAACGGGTCAAAAGTCACTTGGTACGCTGAGAAATATCTGTGAGAATTGACTTGCGGAGGTTTTCTTCGTGTGAAAATGCAAGGAAGGTGGTGAATATGAAACTGGCGCTAGCGGCAGTCATTCCACTGATCGCCAGTCTCGTAAACCTGGATCATCCCGGGCACTACATCACGATCGGGGTTATCTCGATTTCGGTGGCCAATTTAACGGTCATCGTGTTGATGGTGGCAATCTTTTTGCTGGCAATATTTGTGCCGTTCCCTGGTAAGAAGGAGCATAAGGCATGACAACAGTGGTGGATGATAAGGATAGAGAGGCTATCGTCAGTGGTCTTCCCGAAGACCACGACATGTGGACCAATAAGCTGCGAAGGAAGTTCTACGGGAAACTTCCCCCCGAGAAGTTGCTGCCAGATCGCCAACCAGCGTATGTCTCATCGTGGATCTATGTATTTGGCGTGGCGACGATCTCTGCGCTGGTGTTCGTGCTGCTCTCGGGGGCGATCCTTGCACTCAAGGGCCCCTCTTGGTGGCACAATTCGTCCGAGGGACATTTCGTCAATTCTCTCCATTTGTGGAGTGTGGAGTTCTTCTTCTTTTTCATGGTTATCCATCTCTGGGGGAAGTTCTTCATGGCCGCTTGGCGCGGAAAGCGTTCCTGGACTTGGATGACCGGGATGTTCGCATTCCTGGCATCAGTGGGGACAGCTTTTACCGGGTACCTCTCTCAGCAAAACTTTGACTCGCAGTGGATCTCCACCCAGGCCAAGGACGGCCTTAACGCCGCAGGAGTGGGGTCGTTATTCAACGTCTTGGACTTCGGTCAAATGTTGATGTGGCACATCGTGCTCTTGCCGCTGGTGGCAGTAATCATCGTGGCGATTCACGTCCTGATGGTGCGCCTCCGTGGCGTGGTGCATCCCTTCCCGCCCAAAGGTGCCAGGACGCACCCCGCGGAGGATTCGCCATGGACGGGTAAGTATCGTCGCTACGACATCCTCAAGGAAGGTACCATCGCTATGGTGATCGTACTTGTCTTGACGATTCTCTTTTCGGTGATATTTTCCTCGCCCGACGAGAAGCCCATTACCTTGCAGTCGTGGGCGCGGAATGCTCCGGTTGACTTTGTGAGCACCGCGACGAGTGAGCTTGCGGGAACCTCGGTCTCGGCTGGATATAGCTATCCATATAACTATGTCCCCGGCGCTGGCCAAAAGCTCGGTCCAATCTCGTTGCCATCGATATTTGGTGTCACGATACCGGTTAATCCCGCTCAGGACTTCGTACTCAAGCCCCTTGAGACGATCCCTTATAACAGCGCCCTGACAAGTGCACTCGCGACTTATAACACCGCGAGCTCGTCCCAGCAGACAAAGTGGCTAAACGACTACACCAAGGCCCTTGGCAGCGCCAAAGCGGTAGGCGGTCAGGTTGTCGTGGGAAATGGTAACTATGGTCCGGTGCCGGAGATGATGTCTTCGTTGTTGACCTTGGCTCGCTCGGGCGGCTTGGACGCCTCGTTGATCGCGGGGAGCGGCTTCTATGGAACCGACTACACCAAGCCCCTGTTGTTCTTGGCTGATGGCGGCTATATGGCCAGCATTGCCCAAGCGCAGCACCTGACGGGTTCGCAATGGGGCATGATGAATGAGACGGGAAACTACCCAGGTCAGGCGTGGCTATGGCTCTATACCTTCTGGTATCAGATCCAGCCGATGTCAACCTCGGGCAATGGTGACGTCTTGGTTTGGACAATTATGATTGCACTGTCGCTGATCATGATAGTGCTGCCGTTTATCCCCGGGCTTCGCGCCATCCCAGAGAAGGTGAAGCTCTACCGCTTCATCTGGAGGGACTACTATCGCGACGAGGAATCCACGACGGTCTCCTAGATCCGAACGCTGAAATTATCCGCAACTACAACCCGGCAGGCCGACCCCCAGGGGAAGGCCTGCCGGGTGTTTTTTGTTCTGTTATTGCTGCGTGTCGATGCCAAGGCTTGGATCTCATGTGACCTTTAACTTGACTGAAGTGACCTTTTACCCTTACAGGTTTTGCGAGGATGCATAAGGATGTAGTCGTGACAACATCAGACAGAAATGGACTGCAGATGCTCTCGGGTCAAGAGTGCTTGACGATGCTTGCAGAACGCAATTTTGGGCGGATCGGCCTCTCGATAAATGCGCTTCCAGCCATCCTTCCGGTGAACTACAGACTTGTCGATGGCGTCATCGTTATTCTTTCCGCCAATGGTACCAAGCTTAGCGCGGCGACAAATCACAGCGTGGTGGCCTTCGAGGTTGATGAATTCTCTGACCAAGAGGAGTTTGGATGGTCGGTTCTGGCTATTGGCGTGGCGTTTGCCCTCGAAGAAGAGCCCGAACTCCTTGCCAAGATGTCTCAACCCATGCCGGTGTGGATCGATGTGGATCGCGCGACTTTAATTGGAATTCGGCCAGACATCATATCGGGCCGGAGAATCTCTGGTCCGCGCCATGAGCTCACCTTCGAGCCGGCGAATCGCCGCCTTTCGACCCGCTGAGGGAGACCTCGCGATTTCCCGCCATCAATGGCATCGTCGATGTTCGAATGACTTGGGGGGTCGGCGGCTCTTGGCGCCGGTAATTGATATAAGCCGCCTCATCATGATCTGCTGGCCAACCTGAGGCGCCCGACAGACTCCGCTAGCCCTTAGTGGGCCGCTGCGACGACTCCTTCGAGTGGCAGCGGCGCTTATTTTTTGGCGAGGTGATGAGATGTGGCGTCGGTGATATTAGAGGTAAATACCGACAAGCTTGACTTTGGAAAGCCACTCGGCGCCTCGAGTCGTTGCAGGTTGCCGTGGGGCACCCTTGGTGGTTTCCAAGATCG
>JAKASN010000305.1 GCA_021819025.1 Actinomycetes bacterium
CGTCGGCCCCGAACTAACCCGGAATCCCGCCGCCATCTCATTGGCGACGATTTGGGCAAGTGAAGTCTTTCCCAGCCCGGGCGGCCCGGCAAATAAGAGATGGTCGACGCTTTGGCCTCTGCCCATCGCGGCGCGAATCACCACATCAAGATGAGACTTCACCTCCGGCTGACCGATGAAATCCGCAAGGCTTCTCGGCCGAATCGCTGCCTCGGTCGCGAGATCGGAGGGAATTGGGAGCGGATCAGACTCCTCGGCACGACGGGCAATATTGACCTGCCCATCGGTCCCCCCCGCGATGACTTCCTTGCGTGGGCTCATGAGGAGAGCTCCCCAAGCGCTAAACGAAGTGCCGATTCGGTGTCTATGCCGCTAGGTATCATCGCAAGCGCCCCGCGGATCTCTTTCGCGTCGAATCCGAGCGCCAGGAGCGCCGACTCAACCTCTCGCCTGGTAGTTCCACTGACATTAATCCGCCTCGTGTTTCCTATGGCACTTTCACCTACGGCCGCGCGAATCGCGGCGATTTTGGAGCTTAGTTCAAAGAGGATCTTCGCCGCTGTCTTCTCGCCGATGCCAGGAACCGTACACAGCATCGCGGTCTGGTTCGTCTCCACCGCCTCGATGAGGTCCTCTACTCGCAACGTCGTCACGATAAGCAGCGCCAAAGCGGGGCCAATGAGGCGTACGCCAATCAAAGCTTCAAAGAGATTGCGCTCCACCAAAGTCGCAAAGCCATACAGCGACAGTGACTCTTCTCGCATTACCGTCACGCACCAGAGCTCGATGTCATCCCCAACTTGGGACGAACTAAGCAGCTCAGGAGGGCCAACCACGAGATATCCCACCGCAGCCGCTTCAACAATTAGCGCTCTGGACCCACTCTTGCCTCTTATCCGGCCACGCAACAGGGCGATCATCAAATTTGCTCCCTCTCAAAGGAGGACTATACCTAGCTCAGTGAGTCGCGTCCCCAAAGTACCCACCGCGTGACCTAGCGAGGTGACATAGCGCCAAGGCAACCGCATCGGCGACGTCGGGCGGCTTTGGCAACTCGTCAAGATTTCCAAGCAGCTGCACCATTCTCTGCACCTGATACTTCGAAGCGCTGCCGTGGCCAGCTACGGCGAGCTTCACCTCTGCAGCAGAGTACTCGACCACAGTGACACCGAAATCAAAACAGGCGAGGTGCACTATTCCGACCGCCTGCGATACCCCGAAAGCGGTCTTGGCGTTTTTCCTAAAGAGGATGCGCTCAATCGCCACAACATCAGGCTGAAACTCTCCAAGAAGACCAGAGATATCTTCGAGAAACACCTTGAGGCGTTCGCCAAGAGGCGCTTGCGGCGAAGTCTGAATGAGCCCGCCAGAGATCAAGGTCATGGCCCCGGCGCTCGAAGGCTTATTCGAATCCGAGACCACACCGTAGCCGCATCGTGACAAGCCCGGGTCAATTCCTAATACCCGCATGCCAGGGTGCCGCTAAACGTGGGCCTCAGCCTCTCGAACCGCTTCAAGGAGGGTACTCGTCGCCTTGTAGGTCAGCCCTGCGGTAGTGCGATGGCAGTAGGTAATGATACCGAAGCGATTTATCACAAATACCGAGCGGCGGTAGAATCCGAGTGGCCCGAGGACATCGTAGGAACGAGCAACCTCTTTGTCGAGGTCCGAAAGGAGCGGAAAGTTAATCCCGTAGCGCTCGGCAAATCCTTTATGGCTACGAACATCCTGGGGACTGATTCCCCACACCAGTGCACTCAGTTGCGAAAACTCCTCCATCCCATCGGAGTAGGCGCGCAATTGAATCGAACAAACCGGCGAGTGATCCTCAGGATAGAAAGCCAGCACCAACGGGCGTCCCAGCACTTGAGCTCGCGAATACTTACCCTCTGGACTGCCTTCAAGGGTAAAGTCGGGCGCGCTGTCGCCAACTCCTAGGGTCATCAAGCCTCCACAAGTTCAAGAATCGCATCTGGTATGTCAAAATTGGCGTAAACGTTCTGAACGTCGTCGAGCTCTTCAAGGGCGTCAACCACCTTGAGAACCTTCCGGGCTTCTGATTCATCGGTCAACTCGATGGTCGTCGACGGCACCATCGACAGTTCCGAACTGATAACCGAATATTTCGCGGCTTCCAAGGTATCGCGCACCTCATTGACCAGACCGGGAGGTGAAATGATCTGCCAGCTATCGCCAAGGTCGAAGAGTTCTTCTGCGCCTGCTTCGGCAGCCACCATCATCAACTCATCCTCATCGGCCTCACGAGGCACGAGGATCACTCCTTTGCGCTCGAACTGCCAGGCAACCGCGCCAGGCTCTGCCATGGATCCGCCGTTCTTGGAAAAAGCGGTACGGACATCGGCCCCGGTACGGTTGCGATTATCGGTGAGGCACTCCACAATGATGGCGACGCCTCCTGCTGCGTATCCCTCGTAAGATACCGCCTCATATTTGACACCTTCAAGCTCCCCGGTGCCTCGCTTGATCGCCCGCTCGATGGTATCCAAGGGGACCGAAGATTCGCGAGCTTTGGCAAACATCGTCCGCAGCGTGGCATTGGCATTAACGTCACCACCGCCTTCGCGTGCCGCAACTTCGACTTGGCGGATGAGCTTTGCAAAAAGCTTCCCTCTCGCCTTGTCCTGAGCACCCTTCTTGTGCTTAATTGTTGCCCATTTTGAATGACCAGACATTTACTCCACCTCAGGAACCGACTTTGAAGTCTTCCACAAACAGCTTATGCAATCTATTGTCTCCGGTGACCTCCGGATGAAATGAGGTGACAAGGACATTTTGCGAGCGACACACCGCCGGAACGATCTCGACATGAGCATCTTTGAAGTCATAAGCGACCTCGCAGAGGACCTCGACGTCTGCACCCACTCGAGTAACCACCGGAGCTCGGATAAATGCCACAACCATCGGGGGGCCGGCTATGCCTTCGATGACCATTTCCGCCTCGAAGGAGTTGACCTGTCGACCAAATCCGTTGCGCCGCACGGTAATGTCGATAGCCCCGAAGGCGATCTGATCGTCCCTTCCGTCAAGGATCTCGCTGGCAAGCAGAATCATTCCAGCACAAGTCCCGAAAAACGCGCATCCGTTCGCAATCATCTCCCGGATCGGTTCGACCAATCCCGCGCTCTCGGCGAGCATCGAAATCGCCGTCGACTCACCACCGGGAATCACCAGATGCGTTAAGCCATCAAGCTCGAAGGGCTGCTTAACAGCCCGGGCAGTTACTCCAATTTCGGCAAACATTTCCTGGTGTTCGCGGAAGTCGCCTTGCAGGGCTAAAACGCCAACCTTGACGTCGCTACTGATTTTCTACCAGCCCCGCTCTGCCATGTGAACTTCGATTGCGTCCATCTCTATTCCGACCATCGCTGGACCTAGATTTCGAGATACCTTTGCGAGTATCGAAGCGTCCTGGAAGTGCGTGGTTGCCTCGACAATGGCCCTGGCCCGCTTTGCTGGATCACTGCTTTTGAAGATGCCGGAGCCGACGAAGACCGCCTCTGCTCCGAGCTGCATCACCAAAGCTGCATCAGCGGGAGTCGCCAGTCCGCCAGCACAAAAAAGCGGAACCGGCAACTTGCCCGTCTCGGCAATCTCTGCCACCAGCTCATACGGCGCACGCAACTCCTTCGCCCATGCATAGAGCTCAGTCGAGTCAGCTTGGGTAATTTTGCGCATATCGCCAAGGATTGACCGAAGGTGCCGGACAGCCTCAACAACGTTTCCGGTACCAGCTTCGCCCTTGGAGCGGATCAGAGCGGCCCCCTCGGACACTCGTCGCAGCGCCTCTCCTAGATTGGTCGCTCCGCATACAAAGGGAACAGCGAACTTCCACTTGTCAATATGGTGCGCCTCGTCCGCAGGGGTTAAAACCTCGGACTCATCGATATAGTCAACCTGCAGCGACTCGAGGATTTGAGCCTCGACA
>JAKASN010000306.1 GCA_021819025.1 Actinomycetes bacterium
GCTTCGAAAGCGGCCTGGTCTCTTCGACCCTCACGGTATCTCCAACCCGGGCTTCGAATTTGGAATCGTGCGCATAAAGCTTCTTGGTACGCTGAACCGTCTTGCGGTAGCGAGGGTGACGAACTCTCTCGATGATCGCGACGACGACAGTGTCAGTCATCGAAGCCGAGATCACGGTACCTTCGCGCAATTTGCGATTGGTGCCCTCTTGGGGCTTTTCTTCTAAGGTCATAGCTTTTCCCTACCTAATTGGCCTTGGCGGATGCTCTGGCCCGCTCGGCGGCGATGGTGCGGAGCCTGGCGATTTCGCGCTTGAGAGTCCGGATCCGTGATGTGTTGGCTACCTGAGCCGTTGCAACGTCAAAACGCAAGTTGAAAAGTTCCTTTACGCCTTCGGCGATGCGCTCAGCAATCTCGCTATCACCTAGTTCGCGCAGTTCTGATGGTTTGGTCATCGATCTAGCTCCCTACCCCTTCTGAGAACGAGTCGCGAACTACCACGCGTGCCTTGAAGGGCAGCTTCTGAATTGCCCGCTCCAAGGCCCCTCTGGCTAGTTCCTCGCCAACTCCGTTGAGCTCAAATAAAATACGTCCCGGCTTTACTACCGCAACCCAGAACTCAGGGTTCCCCTTGCCAGAACCCATCCGGGTCTCTGCGGGCTTCTTGGTTACAGGCTTGTCGGGAAAGACCCGAATCCAAACCTTCCCACCTCTGCGGACGTGTCGCGTCATAGCAACGCGAGCTGCCTCAATCTGTCGAGCGGTCAGCCAGCCCGACTCGAGGGCCTGGATGCCGTACTCGCCGAAGTTCAGTTCGGTACCGCCTTTGGCGAGCCCGGTGCGTCGACCCCTGTGCACCTTGCGATGCTTGACCTTGCGTGGCATCAACATGATTAATCGCTCTCCCGCTTGAAGTGCGCAGTCTCGTGTGACTCCTGCCGCACTCTCTTCTCGAAGTCTTCGCTCCGGTCGAGTATCTTCTCGAGTTGTTCCTCTCCCGCGACTACTGGCGCGGCTGGCTCGGCTGGCGCTGCAGCTCGAGGTGGTCGGCCATCTCCTACCCGACGCCCACCACCCGCAGATACCACTCGGCGCGGACGCGCTGGAGCCTCCGGAGCTGGCTCAGTGAGACTGGGCACCTTGTAGGGTACGATATCTCCCTTGTAAATCCACACCTTGACACCAATTCGCCCAAACGTAGTTCGCGCTTCACGGAATCCATAGTCAATATCGGCGCGCAAAGTATGCAAAGGAACCCGGCCCTCGCGGTAGGACTCCTTTCGCGACATTTCGGCGCCTCCGAGACGGCCAGAACACTGGATGCGCACCCCTTGGCCGCCGGCCCGCTCTACCATCTGCATGGAGCGCTTCATAGCTCGCCGGAAGCTGACGCGCCGAGCGAGTTGGTCGGCAATACTCTGGGCGACCAGAGCGGCGTCCAATTCTGGCTGCGATACTTCCTTCACGTTGAGCTGGACTTTCTCATTGTGAATAAGTGCACCTAGATCATGACGAAGCTCTTCAATCTTCTTACCCTGGTGGCCGACGATAGGTCCAACCTTGGACGAATATATATCGACGCGCACCTCGCCACGCTTGCGCTCAATCTCCACGCGAGAGAGCTGCAAAGTCTCCAGACGATGGTTAAGGAAGTCTCTGATCTTCCAATCCTCGAGAACGGTCTCCTTGTACTTCTTATCTTCGTACCAGGTCGACTTCCATTTGGTAGTTATTCCGAGACGAAAGCCGTAGGGATTTACCTTCTGACCCATCAGTTCTTCTCACTTTCAGTCTCGACCTCGCCAGAAGTCTCGATCTCGGCGCCGCGAGAGGACTCTTTAGCCTCGTCGCTCTCGTTGGGAGCTTCGGCCTCACCAACGGGTGCCTCGTTCACCAGAACCTCTTCGGCCGAGGTGGTCTCTAGCGTGATCCCATCATTGAGGATCTCTGCGTCCACCGTCTCGATTACCGGGGGCGGCTCAGGAGCCGCAGCATCGCCGCCACTTGAGCGTCGAACTCGCGCGGAACGGCGCTCTGCTCGCCTCGTGGCCTCCACGCTTCGCTTGCGAGATATCTCCGCGATTCGGTTTGACTCCATCCGCGAAACCACGATGGTGATATGGCAGGTACGTTTCAGGATCTGGGAGGCGCGTCCTCGGGCCCGAGGCTTGAAGCGCTTCATGGTGGTGCCCTCGTCGGCGAAACATGCCGACACGAAGAGCTCGTCCCCAGGGATTCCGTCGTTGTTCTCCGCATTGGCCACTGCTGAAGCAAGGAGCTTCAAGATTGGCTTGGCAGCCCCGCGCTCGGAATAGACCAAAATATCGCGCGCAGCAATGATGTCCTTGCCCCGAATTAGGTCAAGCACTTCGCGCACTTTCGACGCCGACATGCGATACCCCTTGAGCACCGCACGAGTGCCAGGATTAGTGGTCGTCATACTCATCGCCTCTTCCCTGCCCTCTCCTGACCAGCGTGGTATCTAAAGGTTCTAGTGGGGGAGAACTCGCCCAACTTGTGACCGACCATGGATTCCGTCACATAGACAGGCACGTGCTTGCGCCCATCGTGTACCGCAATGGTATGGCCCACCATGTCAGGAATGATGGTAGACCGCCGCGACCAGGTCTTGATGACCTTTTTCTCGGCCTTGGCATTGAGATCGTCTACTTTTTTCAAGAGATGCGAGTCCACGAAGGGACCTTTCTTGAGGCTACGTGCCATTTACTTGAGCCTTCCTATCGCCTAGCGCCGCGGGTACGACGACGACGAATGATCAACTTGTCACTGGGCTTGCGCCTTGAACGGGTACGCCCCTCAGGCTGGCCCCAAGGAGAAACGGGGTGACGGCCGCCAGATGTCTTGCCTTCGCCACCTCCATGAGGATGGTCGACCGGGTTCATTGCCACGCCACGAGTCTGAGGACGAACACCCTTCCAGCGGTTGCGCCCGGCCTTGCCGATTGAAATCAACTCAGCTTCGGAGTTGCCAACTTCGCCTACGGTGGCACGGCAATCAATGGGGACACGGCGCATCTCTGTCGAGGGAAGGCGCAAGGTAGCAAAGTCGCCCTCTTTGGCGACCAGCTGTACCGACATTCCCGCCCCACGCGCGATCTTTCCACCCTGGCCAGGGCGGAGCTCTACGTTGTGTACCACGGTACCCACCGGAATATTACGTAGCGGAAGCGCATTCCCGACCCGAATATCAGCCGCGGCACCAGACTCGACCAGCTCGCCGACTTTCAAGCGCGCTGGAGCGAGGATATAAGCCTTCTCGCCATCTAGGTAGTGAAGTAGCGCGATTCTCGCATTGCGATTGGGATCATATTCGATTGCGGCGACCTTGGCCGGTACGCCATCTTTGCGACGCTTAAAATCGACGAGGCGATATTGACGCTTGTGACCACCGCCGCGGTGCCGCGCGGTTTTACGGCCATAGCTGTTACGTCCACCAGTGGAGTGCTTGCTTGCAAGCAGGGACTTCTCGGGCCGATCCTTGGTAATCTCGGCAAAATCCGAGCTGGACTGGAAACGACGACCCGCGCTGGTTGGTTTTCTTTTTCTTATTGCCATCTCGCGCGCTCTCTTATCTCTGGAACAATTCGATCGTGCCCTCTTTGAGGGTCACCATGGCGTGCTTGGTCGAGGGCAATACCGAATAGGCACCCGTCTTGCGCGAGCGACGCCTCTTTCCTTTGCGGTTCAAGGTGTTCACTCGGGCCACCTTAACCGAGAAGATCTCTTCGATCGCTTTGGAGATCTCCACCTTGTTAGCACGGTGGTCGACCACGAAAGTGTAAGTTCCGGCATCCGAAAGGCCATAGGACTTTTCCGAAACCACGGGCCGGATAATGATTGAATATGCACTCTTCATCGCAACAACTCCTAAGCCTCGGATTCGCCTACGAGGGCGGCGTCGTCAGTGTCCTCGGCGGCCTCCT
>JAKASN010000307.1 GCA_021819025.1 Actinomycetes bacterium
CACAGGTTGACCACGTCGCTATTCGGGTGCGTGACATCGAGTGGTACCGACGTTTTTTCCTAGAAGTCATGGAAATGCCAGTCTCAGCGGTCGACGGCGAGGAGAACGACCCGCGCCAGTTGTGGCTCACCGGGGGGATTCAGCTTATCGCCGACCCAAATTTTGTTGGGGATGGCGGGCGCCTTGCGCACTTGGGAATTGCCACTCCGATGCTTGAAGAGGTGCAGATGAGGGCGGCTCGGCGGGGCGTGGCCGTGCTTGAGAGAGGTCCTAATTGGCTCCAGTTGCCTGACGGACTGTGTCTTGAGCTCTTGGCGATTAATCCACCAGATGCGAAGGAGACGGGTGAATCGCAGTAGCACTTTTGCCGGGAGTTTGCTCGATAACGACGCCCGGGGCGATGGGTTCTAGTGCTGCGGGAGAGAGAACCAAGGTGGCCGCGAAGCCGCCCCGGGATCGTGGGTAAAGGATTGGCGGCGACGGCTTGGGTGGCGCCGATGCGCAAATTGGAAGTTAGAAGCGTAAATATGATTCAGATCTTGAAAGGAACTGGAAATGCGAAAAGTACTGATCGTCAACGGTCCGAATTTGAACATGTTGGGGCGACGCGAGCCGACTATTTATGGGTCGGATTCGTTGGCCGAGGTTGAACGGCAACTTACGAGCATCGCTCCCGAACTTGGTGTGGAATTGCAATTCTTTCAATCGAATCACGAGGGCGCCATAATCGATGCTATTCACTCTACTTTTGGAGAGTTTGCGGGCATCGTTATCAACCCCGGTGCTTTCACTCACTACAGCTACGCGATCAGGGATGCACTCGCTGCCGTCAAGGTGCCTTTTATCGAGATCCACATCTCTAACGTCCATGCAAGGGAGACATTTAGGCATGCGTCAGTTTTGGCGGCGTTGGCGGTTGGACAGATCAGTGGCCTGGGAATTTACGGCTATGAGCTGGCATTACGTGGACTGTTGCGGAGTATTGAGGCGAGTTAGGTGCGACTGGTAACGCGCAGCGTTGCGCAGCGACGTAGTTGGGCAGTGGCGTGAGGTGTTGCCCGTTTTTGTTAGTTGGCGAATATCAAGGGGATGCATCGGTGGAGGCATCCCGGCACTGCAATTCAACAGCGCACAGCCCAGGAGAGAAATAGCATGCCGACCCAGAGAGAGGGCAAAAGCGGACCCGCGAGGAACGGCAATGACGTAGCCGTGATGGGCGCCGATGCGGCGATGGCATTGGTGCGCGACGGTGCTACGTTGGCGATCTGCGGGGCAGGTGGTGGTATCACCGAGCCGACCGCGTTGATCGAGGCACTCAGCGAAAGGTACCGAAACACAGGCTCTCCCAGCCAGCTCACATTGCTGCACAGCTCGGGCTTGGGAGACCGAGCTGATCGGGGGATGTCTCCGCTGGCGTTGCCGGGAATGGCCAAGTTGATTATTGGTGGCCACTGGGGACAGTCCCCGCGCCTGGCGGAGTTGGCAGAGCGCGAAGAAGTTGCAGCTTACAACTTTCCCCAAGGCGTAATGTCGCAACTTTTTCGATGTGCTGCCGCTGGTCAGCCGGGGCTACTGACCAAGGTGGGGCTAGGCACCTTCCTAGATCCTCGCCAAAAGGGCGGCAGACTCAACAGCGTGACGACCCGCGAGCTGATCAAAGTGATGGAAATTGACAACGAAGAATGGCTCTTCTATCCGGCAATTCGTCCCGATGTCGCGATCCTCCGCGCCACGACGGCTGATACCGAGGGATACCTAAGCATGGAGGACGAGATATCCTACCTCGATGTCCTCGCCACCGCCCAGGCGGCGCACAATAATGGCGGAATTGTCGTTGTGCAGGTTAAGCGGCTCGTCAAGGCCGGTTCTCTCCCTCCGAGATCAATCCGCGTTCCTGGGTATCTTGTCGATGCTTTGGTCGTCGTGGCTGATCAGCCTCAGCTTTACAGCGGCGTCGTCGATCGGTTTCTCTCCGGCGACTACCTAAAACCGCCAGAACTTGACCGCACGGGTCGACTTGACGTGCGAAAGGTAATCGCTCGGCGCGCCATGCTCGAAGTTTCCCCAGGGAACGTGTGCAATGTGGGTGTTGGCATCCCGGACGGCATTGGCCTCGTCGCCAAAGAAGAGGGGGTCTCGGATGGGTTCACCCTTACCGTGGAGCACGGTACATGCGGCGGGACCTCATTGCAAGGGATCTACTTCGGCGCAAGTGTCAACATGAGGGCGATGCTCGACATGCCATCGCAATTTGATTTTTATCACGGTGGTGGACTAGATGTGGCTTTCCTTAGCTTTGCCGAAGTCGATCAGTTCGGTAATGTGAATGTCCACAAGTTCAATGGGAAACTGATGGGGACGGGCGGATTTGTCGACATCTGCCAAAATACCAAGAAGATCGTCTTTACAGGAACTCTCACTGCGGGCGGCCTCAAAGCCGTCGTGGCCGATGGACAGTTGCAAATTGACACCGAGGGGAGACACCGCAAGTTCGTTGAGCACGTGTCCGAGATAACCTTCAACGGCCAGGACGCGGTTCGGCGCGGCCAAGAGGTGATTTATGTAACTGAGCGCGCGGTGTTTCGCCTGAAGGCTGGTGGTATAGAACTTTGTGAAGTCGCGCCCGGTATCGACCCTTCCAGTGACGTCTTTGCCCAGATGGACTTCGCACCGCGCTATCACGAGCAGGTTGGTCTCATGGAGCGTCGCCTCTTTGTCGACGAGAAGATGGGAATCGCAGCCCAGTGGAGCGCGTGAAGCCACCTCAGGTAGCTCGACGCGTTAGAGCGGCGCTGCTTGGCGGAGGCTGCGTTGAGGGGCAAGCGAGCGTTGCTAGTAGTCGCTCTTGTGGGCGACGGCATGGAGAGTCGCTCGTCGCGCTTTGGCCAAAGTTGCAGCCGATAGAAAATATCAAGAGAGGTGACTACATTGACGGCGATAGTTCCCCTACAGGTCGGTGACTCGGTATCGTTCACCAAAACGATAAGTGAATCTGATGTTTATATGTTCGCAGGTATCACCGGTGACTTCAGCCAAATGCACATCAATGAAGAGTTCATGAAGACGACGCCCTACAAGAAGCGCATTGTGCATGGAGTTTTGACCTTTGCATTTGGATCCACCGCTTCGACGATGATCCAAATCCAAGCTAAAGCCAAGATCCCGAGCCTTTCCTACGGTTACGATAGGTTGCGATTCCTCAAGCCCGTCTACATCGGCGACACCGTGACTGCTAAATATACCATCGAAGCCGTGGACCAAGAGAGCCTCAAGTCGTTTGGTCGGGTTGAGGTATTTAACCAAAGTGGGGAGCTCTGCGTCGTGGCGACGCATATCCTTAAATTTTCCCCCATCTGATCACTGCCGGCCGATGGATCACGGCAGAGGTATGCTTTGGGCGGCAACCGCGCATGAGCCTTTCTTCTCTCGTGGCGCGCTGACGCTCTGCTCAGGGAAGCTTTTGCTCCAAGAGGTGCGAAATGTGGGTCCTCACCCGAGGGCTTGGCGATGCCAGATGAAGACTTTAGAGGCGGGAAGAACCGGAGGTTTACGGCCCAAGCGGTAGCCAGAGGGAGCCTTTGCACCCCAGGTATCTGTTGCGGCGCTTGCCGGAATCACGATTGTCTTTGCCGTTGCTAGCTTTGCCAGAGACGGAGGCCGAAAGTACTGGCTGGGTGCCTCAGCATCCGGAGCTCGCCCCCGCCAAGGGTAAAAGTAGCGCCTCGTATCAAGCCAGAGGTACTAGCCCGGCATTGACGTGCTTCGAGCTGCATCTTGGTACATAAGGAACTCGCCGCGCGAATCCGGATTAGGGAGTTTGCCTCGAGAATGCCAGACCTTAAATCGAGCAAGCGCAACGCTTAGGTGGATGCGACCCCGAATAGCTCCTCGATGGTCTGCTTGGCGATGCAGGGCTTGGGTCGGAGTTCTGAGAGCCGGTGAT
>JAKASN010000308.1 GCA_021819025.1 Actinomycetes bacterium
AGGTGGCAGTAGGAACACCTGGCTCATGTCATAAGAGCGGAAGGTCTTGGCAGAACCTACAGGCGCCTTGGACTTCACCGGGGGCTTTTCATGACCCGCCTTATCGCTACCGAACAGTCCGTTATCAACAGGATCGCAGGTCATGGCTATATTCTCGTCGATTAGATACGGCCACGTGGAGCAAATTCGGGAGTTGTTTTGGTATAATTCTGGCATGTTGGCAGGACTCGGTTATGGGCTTTTGGTGAAGTCAGTCGCGGGCTGTTGGTGAGAGCGCCTCACGCTCCTAGACTCTCCTGTTACCGTTTTCATCGACGCTAGGAGTCGAATTGATCAGCTTTGTAGGCGCTGGACCCGGCGATCCTGAGCTCATAACTGTAGCGGGAGCCAATCGGCTCGCAGAAGCCGAGATCGTGATATGGGCATCCTCCCTGGTGCCAGAGGCGCTCTTGCGATATTGCCAAAGGGAGCCACGGACCTTCGATTCAGCGACCATGACCCTCGAGGACGTAGTGGAGATCTACCAAGCCAATGTCACAAAGTCAATCGTGCGCCTCCATTCGGGTGACCCTTCTGTCTATGGTGCCATCCAAGAACAGATCGATGAATGTCTCCGCCTCTCCTTCGAGTTTGAGATCGTTCCCGGCGTTACCTCTTTGGCCGCCACCGCCGCACGCATCGGTCGCGAACTCACCATCCCCAAAGTTGCCCAGTCGGTGGTCTTTACCCGCCTCGCCTCCAAAACCTCAGCATCCATGCCCGAGCGCGAGACTCTTGAGGCCCACGCGCGCATTGGCGGTTCGATTGGAATCTTCCTCTCGGCTGCGAGCCCCAAGGGACTCCAAGATGCGCTGCTCTGCGAAGGAAGTGCCTTCACTGAGTTGACCCCGGCCATTATTGCGATTCGTGCCAGCTGGCCAGACGAGCGCATCGTGGCTTCCACCGTCGGCACTCTTGCCGCCGATTTGGCGGCCACTAAAGCCAAGCGAACTGTTTTGGTGCTCGTGGGAGAAGCGCTCGCCGGCGAAGCGGCGCGGTCGCATCTTTACCGTCCGGATTTCTCCCATAAATTCCGCAAGAGATCGCTTGCGGGCACCACCTCGGGTCGACCCAGCGAGGCGACCACGGCCAAACTCTAACGTCAGAGAGGTCTAGCCCAGTGTCCCCCACTCAACCAAAAGATCTTCGCTCCGGGTGGACCACCGGCACCTGCGCATCCGCGGCAGCCAAGGCTGCCGCGATCCAAGTACGCGAACACATCCAGGTAGACCACGTCGAAGTGGGGATTCCCAATGGAACGAGAGTCACCTTTGGCGTGGAATGGACGCCAGATGGACCCTTGGTCATCAAAGACGCCGGCGATGATCCCGATTGCACCCACGGAGCAAGAATCGTCGTCTCTCTCGCTCCCATCGCGGGCCACGAAGTGCGATTTGCCGCTGGCAAGGGAGTCGGGACGATCACCAAACCGGGCATCGGACTCGAAGTCGGAGACCCGGCCATCAATCCAGTGCCTCGGCGCATGATCGCCGCGGCAATCAGAGAAGTCACCGACGAGGGATTTTTAGTGACCATCTCAGTTCCTGGCGGAGAAGAGATGGCAAAAAAGACCACCAACGATCGCCTTGGAATCCTGGGAGGAATTTCGATACTGGGCACCACCGGTATTGTGAGACCGTTTTCGACCGCTGCCTATCGCGCCTCGGTAGTGCAACAAATCGACGTGGCAGCCGCCCAAGGCATCACCGAGATTGTTCTGGCGACGGGAAGCCGATCAGAAGCTCTTGCAATGAGACTCTTTGAAAACCTTGACGTGGTCTCCTTTGTCGAGGTGGGTGACTTCACCGGGGTGGCACTCAAAAGGTGCAAAAAGAATGGCATCAGCAAGGTCGCCTGGGTGGGAATGGCGGGAAAAATTACCAAGCTCGCCGGAGGATATTTAATGACCCACTTTCACCGCAGTGCCTTAGACAACCAGATACTCCTTTATGCGGCAAACGACGTTGGCGCCAGTGCAGCCATCGTGGCTGCCGCGACTGAAACCGAGACTGCCCGTCACTTCTTTGAGGTCTGTAGCGCACTAGGCGAGATCACCCCGCTTACCCGCCTTTGCGAGATGGCTGCAACGCAATGTAGGGCAGAACTTGGAGATGCAATAGCTTTCTCGCTCATCATGAGCGACTTCGATGGCGTCTCGGTAGTGGCCAGTGCCGAGTGAGTTTTTTGTGCTCGGCTTCGCCGGCGATCTCCCCGCCCCAATTCCACCGAGTTGGCTAGCTAGCCTGTCGCGTGGCGTTACCGTCGTGGGCAAGCAGCACTACCTCGAAGCCCTCAGGGTGCTCAATCTCGTTACCATCACCGATGCAATCGACTATCGAGAAGGCTTTGCCCAAACCATCGAGAGTCTGTCTAAGGCCGAAAGTCCAGTACTCATCCCGGCCTCGGAAGATCCCGGCTTCTTCGGTCCGCTGCGTTTTATACGCGAGAAGTTCCCATCGCTGGCGCAGCAACGCAAGGAATCGAGCCATCCGAGCCTCTTGAGTACAGGCGCCACCATCCGTAGCGGACTCTCCCGCGCACGGCGGGGGGAACTGCGTTGAGGGCGTGCACCATGGTGTCGCCAATCGCAGCTTCGTGGAATGTGTGCATGTGTCCGCAGACGTGAAGCCTGGGTTTCAGCTCTTCGGTTAGAACCCGGATCAATGCCTTGCCGACGCCGTCGATAATGCCGCTCGGCCAATCATGAGTAATGAGGACGTCGATTTCCCCTAGAGCGTGGCCCTGTGTCATGGTGCGCTCGATTTCGGATTCGAGATAGTAATTGCGTTCTTTCTTGGAGGTGCCCCGAGTAGGCAGCATCTCCCCGCGTTCAATGCCCGATAGCCACGCGAGGTTCAGGTTCTCGATGATTGCTGCTCCGGCTCTGCCCAGGTAGTAGACGGTATCGCCCCATTGGGCAGGAAATGGCCCTTCGGTTCCGTCAAGCGCTTCATACGGCTCGTGATTGCCGCCGATGAAATACACCGGCGCAGCCAAGTCGCCGGAGCGCAGTGCGGCAAAGGTGCCCATGGTCCGGTACTTGGAGGGCACATGCGACATATGCATTTCTGACTCGTTCCGGTACGGTGAGGCATCTCCCGCCTGAAGGACCGCATCGGGCGCCCGTCCCAGGACCGCACCCGCTACCTCCAGTGCCTGAATTACCGACTCCCAGTGCCCATGAACGTCTCCGATGGCGAGGAAAGTTGTTTCGGTTGAAGTGGATGTCAGAGCCATGCCTCCATTATGCCGGGTGCCAGTGACTGGACGGAGGCGCAATCAGTCCCACGCCTCGAAAATCGTGTCGGCGCGGTGATCGGTCGCGGATGCGGGATCGCCGGTGGAGCGAGGGCGGAGAGGTTGGGCCTGCATCCGGCGTGCGGCCTGTGAACGCTCGGCGGGGCCGTACACGCGATTCAAGAGATCGGCGAGGTGTCGGCATTGTTGCGGCGAGCCGTCGAAGTCTGGATCGATCTGATGCAGGGCCGAGCGGAAGAGAAGCACGGGCGGGCAGGCGGTGGACATCCTCATCACCACGGTGGAGATGATCTCAAGACCCTCGGGGCGTTCGGCGATGGCTGCGCCGGCGAGGTCGGATTGATAGAGCTTTTCGATGATGTCCGCGTCGTACATGAGCACCACTCCCCCGTCGGGCTGCTTGCCTCCGCTTGCAGCGCTTGGGCCGGGCGCGTACCACATGGGTATCGTCATCGGCTTGGGCCTACCGTAGCGCTGCGAACAGAGAACATCCAATACGTATGCAAGCTTTGCAGACCTTTGATGGGCGGAGCTGGTTCGCGGCTGAGATGGTTGCAGGGCGGGTGAGGCGGACTCGGTGATGTTCGGGATACCGGTTGCGGGCGGGGCGATAGCTGGATTCCGAGTCGGGG
>JAKASN010000309.1 GCA_021819025.1 Actinomycetes bacterium
GCACAAGTGGCCGCGCGCGCTCTCGAGATTGGATTGATCGTAAATGCCATCGGGGACTCGGTCTTGCGCTTCGCGCCGCCACTTGTGGTGAGCGAGAGCGAAATTGATCGCGCCCTCGAGATTGTTGCCGAAGCGATGTCTTGAGCGGGTTGCAAGGTCGCATTGGCTGGTTGCGGATCCGCCGCAGGGAAGGTGAACAGTAATGGATTTTCTCGATATCGCCTCGATTGGCGGCAAAGGTTTGGCCGAGGTGCTCGGCTATGCCAGAGCCGACCTCGAACCGATCCTCGATGGCGCAGGGGTCGCCCTGGTCTTTGAAAAGCCCTCGTTGCGCACCCGCAACTCTTGTGAGATTGCCACGGTGTCCCTGGGGGGGCACCCGGTATATATCACCAACGCTGAGGTGGGAATCGATGACCGCGAGTCCGCCGAGGACATCGCACGCACCTTGGCGGGGTATCATCGCGTGATCGCCGCGCGGGTCTTTGACCATAGGGTCCTAGAGAGAATGGTCGCCAGTATCGCTGGCCAAGGCTACGCGGTGCCGGTGATCAATCTTTTGTCGGACCAGAGTCACCCCTGTCAGGCCGTGGCGGATATCCTCACCATCTCGGAGCGCTTTGGCGCCATCGATGGGGTGACGATCGCTTATGTTGGCGACAGCAATAACGTGGCGCATTCTCTCGCCCAGGCCGCTTTGACCTTGGGCGCCAAAGTGCGCATCGCCTCGCCACCCCAGTACTCTTTTGACGCCTCTGTTCGAGCCTCCTTGGAGAGTCTCGGGGAGGTTAGCTTTGGGGAAGATCCCTACGATGCGGTCTTGGGGGCCGAAGTCATCTACACCGACACCTGGACCTCGATGGGCCAGGAGAGCGAAGCCGCCGCGCGCCGGGAGGCCTTCGGGACGCGCTATCAAGTTGATGCCAAGATGATGGCGCTGGGATCCCATGACGCGATCTTCATGCATTGTCTCCCCGCCCATCGTGGCGAGGAGGTTACCAACGAAGTGATCGAATCCAAGGCGAGTGTGGTGTTTTCCCAAGCCGCCAATCGCATGCCGGCGTTTAAAGGCATCTTGTACGCGTCGGTGGTGCGTCCCTGAGTCTTTTGTATGGTCTGGGTGCGAGGCGATGGAATATCAGTTATCAAAGTACGGTGGTGATCTCAAGTGGCGAAGAATCGTCGACAGTATCAGATAGGCAAGTTTCTCGAGACCGAATTTGTCAGCTCCCAGGCCCAATTAGTGGCCCTACTTGCCAAAGTAGGCATCGAAGCCACCCAGGCGACGGTATCGCGTGATCTCGAGGAGCTTGGGGCGATAAAGGTCAAAGTGCCCGGAGGGGAACTCGTCTATGCCATCCCTTCGCACCTACGTGACAATGCCGCAGACACCGATCACCTTCGCAGAGTCCTCTCTGAATGGGTCGTCGACCTGGTTTCGTCGTCGAACTTGCTCCTCATCAAGACCCCTCCTGGCTCGGCACACGTGGTCGCCTCGGCGATGGATCACACCACCATTGAAGGGGTGCTCGGCACTGTCGCGGGAGATGACACCATCATGGTCCTTACCAAGGTCGGCGAAGCCGAGGCGCTCCGCGATGTGCTCGCAGCAATGGCAGGGCTAGACGAGCTCGACTGACCCGGGGTGCTCGGCGGCCTTCGCGTCCCGCCAAGGTCGCTACCTGCTGGAAGATGCGAGAGGTATTTTTGTTGCTAGAAAGGAAGTCAAATGGCTAAAAGAGTGGTACTGGCGTATTCGGGAGGTCTCGATACCTCCGTTGCAGTGAAATGGCTCGCCGAAGAGATGGGTTATGAGGTCATCGCCATGGCGGCCGATGTCGGTCAAGGCGGGGACTTCGAAGTGATTCGCCATCGCGCTTTGGCCGCGGGAGCCGTCGCGGTGGAAGTGGTCGATGCGCGTGCGGAGTTTGCCGAGAAGTTCGTCCTCCCCGCACTGCACGCCAATGCTCTTTATGAAGAGAAGTATCCTCTGGTCTCGGCGCTGTCACGCCCGGTGATCGTATCGCATCTCGTCAAGACTGCAGCCCAATACGGAGCCGAGGCGGTGGCACATGGTTGCACCGGAAAGGGAAACGACCAGGTTCGTTTCGAGGTGGGAATTCGTGCTCTCAATCCGGATCTCGAGGTAGTTGCCCCGGTACGGGTGTGGGGATTCAGCCGTGCGGACTCCATCGAATATGCCGAGAAGCACGCCATTCCCATTGTCGCTTCCAAGGAGAAGCCGTACTCGATCGACCAGAACCTCTGGGGCCGCGCTGTGGAGTGTGGTGAGATGGAAGATCCTTGGGCGAGTCCCCCGGCTGACGTCTACGAGATGACCGTTGCCACCAAGAATATTCCCGAGGAGCTGGTGGTCTCCTTCGAGGCGGGCAAGCCCGTGGCCATTGATGGCGATGCCATGGCTTTGGAGGAGATCATCGCGAGCCTCAATGGCCGTCTCGGCGCCTTTGGCTTTGGCCGCATCGATATGGTGGAGAACCGCCGCGTCGGGATCAAGAGCCGGGAAGTTTACGAAGCTCCTGGTGCCCTCGCTCTGATTCTCGCCCATCGCGATCTCGAGTCGATTACTTTGGAGCGTGACCTCGCTCACGAAAAGGCGCGGCTGGCGAATCGCTTTTGCGAACTCGTCTATGACGGTCTTTGGTATTCGCCCCTGCGCGAGGCGCTGAGTGAGTTCATGAGCTACTCGCAGCGCTACGTCACCGGAGAGGTGCGACTAGTGGCAGAAGCGAACCGCGTCTTTGTGAGCGGGCGACGTTCCCAGCGGTCGCTGTATGACTATTCTTTGGCGACATACGAAAAGGAGGACGCTTTCCGCCACAGCGACGCCGAAGGGTTCGTGCGCCTGTGGGGACTGGGAGTGGAGACTTGGGCCAAGAAGCAGCGCAAGGATTCTTAGGCCGTAATTTGGTGCTGGGACCTTCGATTAGCCACGCCACAAGAAGACAAATTAGGAAGAAGAAGTAGAAATGACCCTCTGGCATGGGAGATTCACCTCCGAGCCCTCGGCTGAGCTGTGGGACTTCACCGAGTCGCTCAGTTTTGACAAATCCTTGGCTCTCGATGACTTGAACGGTTCGCGCGCGCACCTCGCAGGACTGCAAAAAGCGGGAATTATCACTGCCACCGAAGCGGCGAGCTTGATGGGTGCCCTGGTGGTAGTCGAAGGGGAGTTCTCGTCGGGATCTTTCGTCTATGAGGCCTCCGATGAAGACATCCACACCGCGATCGAGCGGCGACTGACCGAGATCGCCGGGGATGCCGGAGCCAAACTTCATACCGCACGGAGCCGCAATGACCAGGTGGCGACTGACCTCCGCCTCTTTGTGCGACGCGAACTCAAAGTCATCGCTGAGCGCTTGATCGCCCTTGAGGAGGTCTTGGCTGAACTGGCCGAGGAGGCCAAGGACGCTTACTTGCCGGGATATACCCATATGCAAAAGGCGCAGCCGGTACTCTTTGCCCATCACCTCCTCGCCCACGGCTGGGCTCTTTCTCGGGATTTCGACCGCCTCGTCGCCACCTTGGAACGCATGGATGTCTCTCCCCTCGGTGCGGGCGCGCTGGGGGGATCCTCGCTCCCCATCGACCCGATCTATACAGCATCCTTGCTGGGCTTTTCCGCGCCGTTCGAGAACTCTCTTGATGCGGTGTCGGATCGCGACTTTGTCGCTGAAGCTCTCTTTGACCTCGCTCTCATCGGGGTGCATCTCTCCAGAATCGGTGAAGAGATCGTTTTGTGGTCGACCGAAGAGTTCGGCTTTGTGCGCTTGGACGACTCCTATTCCACGGGTTCCTCGATGCTTCCCCAGAAGAAGAATCCCGACATCGCCGAGCTGTCGCGTGGCAAGACTGGCAGGTTGATCGGCCATTTGAGTGGCTTTCTCGCCACCCTCAAAGG
>JAKASN010000310.1 GCA_021819025.1 Actinomycetes bacterium
GTTTCCCACCCACGCCCTAGTGGTTTCACCCGCAACCGGATGCGGTCGGATCATCAAAGGCATCACCGACCCCGATGCTCTAACCGCCGCAATCATCGCCAGCGCCGGTACCTCCCCTGACGGTCAGGCAATTGTCCAGACCGATATGCGTGCCCACTTCAACCCAACGCGTCAACGCCATATCGCCGAAGCGGCCAGACGCCTCGCGAAACGCCTCGCCGTCCGCTGTCCCGCGTGTGGTACCCCCGGATGGGGACCCATCGAAACCCTCGGCGGGCTGCCATGCGAGATCTGCCACGCGCCCACCAATCTTGCCCGCACCACCATTGACGGTTGCCCGGCCTGTGCACACCGCTCCAGCCGCGACCTCGAGGCCTTCGCCCCCGCCGAGTATTGTCCGCTTTGCAACCCCTGAGTCCCATCACGACCTTACGTCGCCCAACTGGCGTGCTCCTAGATCGTTGTCAAATCGCCTCAGGCCCCTTTGGGTGACATTGGGCCCCTTGGCGAACTTTCAACACCTTCATAGATCGGCTCCAAAGCGTGCCAAGATAGCAAAACGCCAGCATGCAGACCCTGGTATCCCTGGGACACTTAGTCTCAGTAGCTCATCGTAACGACGCTGTCCAAGATTCAATCCCGGAGAGCATGGCGCCCCGTTGCTCATCCGACTTCTCTGGCACTGAGACAGAGCCGCCGTCTTGTCCCTCTATGGCAACCTCCGATGAACCCTACGCTGGTGGTTGCGTATTTCCCAGTTACTCCCTCGGAGGTTGAGGTGCCTCATTCGCCCCAAGGCGAGATAAATCACAGCGCTCATCATGCCGACCACATCCCCTTGCTTTCCGACCTCGGCGCGCAGCGCCAACCAAACCAAGGACTCATCCCGGTTGGTCCCGAAGCCGTCGATCGGGCGTCGCGGCTCTATAGCGTCGGCTGCAAGCACAGATCATCGATTACTTCGGCGCGGGGTGCAGAGCATATCTTACGCTGTATGATTCCGGAATTGTCCATCGCTAGTAAACTGAAGCCACCGCGCCCAAGGCAGGAGAGGGAGTAAGCGAATGGCCATCAACCGCCCGCATAGTCACGAGGTCACCGACGGACCGGAGAGGGCGCCCGCACGAGCAATGCTGCGGGCAGCCGGTTTCAGCGACGCAGATTTCGCTCGGCCTCAAGTCGGGATCGCCTCGGCCGGCAACGACCTTACCCCATGCAATCTCACGCTCAATTCGCTCGGTGACGCGGTAGCAATGGGAGTGCGGGCCGCTGGTGGCGTCCCTATGCAGTTTTCCACCGTGGCAGTCTCCGATGGCATCGCGATGGGACATGAAGGCATGCGCTCGTCGCTACCGAGCCGTGACCTGATCGCCGACTCCGTGGAGTGTGTAATGCTCGCGGAGCGACTTGACGCCATGGTGACCATCGCCGGCTGTGATAAAAGCCTGCCAGCCATGCTGATGGCGGCGGCTCGACTCAACATCGCCGCCGTCTTCCTCTATGGGGGTACGAGCCTACCCGGACGTCATTCTGGCCGAGACATCACGATTCAAGATGTCTTCGAAGCGGTGGGCTCACATGCTGCCGGTCGGATCGACGACGCCGAGCTAGACGCATTGGAGCGGTCCGCATGTCCAGGAGCAGGATCGTGCGCTGGCATGTACACAGCCAACACGGTCGCCGCCGAAGCTGAAGCTCTCGGAATGGCTCTACCCGGATCGGCATCTCCGTCGGCAGGCAGCGACGACCGGAATCGCTTCGCCAAAGCTAGCGGAGAAGCTGCCGTTCACCTCCTCACCAATGAGATCCGCACCCGCGACATCTTAACCAGACCCGCTTTCGAGAACGCCATTACCACCGTGATGGCTTTGGGCGGCTCAACCAACGCGGTTCTGCATCTGCTCGCCATCGCCCACGAGGCCGGCGTCCGCCTCGAACTCGACGACTTCGACCGCATCAGCCGGCGCGTCCCGCATCTCGCGGACCTACGACCCGGCGGCCGTTTCGTGATGAGCGACCTCGACCATGTCGGGGGCGTACCAGTCATATTGAGCACTCTGCTCCATGCCGGATTGATCCACGGCGACACACTCACGGTTACCGGGGCCACCCTCGCTGAGAATCTCGCCGCTCTCTCTGTGCCTGAAGCTGATGGCACCGTGGTGCGGCCCATGAACAGACCACTGCGAATCGACGGTGGCCTCGCTATCCTCCACGGTTCTCTCGCACCCCAGGGTGCAGTGGTGAAGCTCGCGGGATTGGACGTCCCGCGTTTTGTCGGCGTCGCGCGTGTCTTTGACAACGAGCCCGATGCCATGCGCCACGTCACCAGCGGAAGACTCCGCGCCGGTGACGCTATCGTGGTGCGCTACGAGGGTCCCCGGGGAGGACCCGGCATGCCCGAGATGCTCGCCGTGACCGCAGCCGTCAAGGGTTCCGGCCACGGACGCGATGTGGCCCTGCTCACCGACGGCCGCTTCTCAGGGGCAACCACCGGCATCAGTATCGGCCACATCTGTCCCGAGGCCGCCGTTGGTGGCCCAATCGCCCTCATCCAAGACGGTGACCCCGTCGTGATCGATCTTGCCGCTCGCCGCCTCGACCTTGATGTCGATGCCCGGGAGTTGAGTCAGCGGCGCCGGAACTGGCGTGCGCCAGCCCTCCCGACGGGTAACGGTTTCCTGGCCAAGTATGCCCGTCTCGTCGGCGCCGCCTCTTTGGGCGCACTGGTAGGTGCCGTGGACGAGACATCATAACCTCAGCCCGCCCGAAGCCACCGGGTAGAACACCTCCCTTGAAAGGCTGGGGGCACCGAGGTAGTCTCAATGCCTCAAATGGGGTACCTAGAGCCCAAGTGATGGCAAATGGTCCACTTATTACACCTTGAACGCGATCCTTTCCACTGCCAAGTCGCCGTGGCCCAGAGGTGCTAAAAAGCAATGGGTTGGTTGTGTTGTTATTTCGTCAGGCCCAAATGACAGGCCCTGGCCGAAGTGTCCAGCTATCACCTCCAGCACGCATCCCGCAGGTAGTATGAAAATAAGTATCAGTCTGCCCGAAGAGGATGACACCTTCCTCGACGCGTACGCGATCCGAGAAGGGACTCCCTTCTCGCTCGGCTACTCTACATAAGGCTCTTCGGCTACTCCGAGCGACTGGTCTTGGGTCTGCCTACGAAAGTGCCCGGGCCGAGTGCTCAAACGATGACCAACAACTTTGGGAGCCCACCGCCTCAGATGGTTTGCATTAGTGCGCCGAGGCGAGATCTGCGTCGTCGACCTCGAACCCCTGAAGAGCGGAGAAGTGAACAAGCGACGGCGCGGCGTCATTGTCAGTAACGGCGCAGCGAAAGTTGCCGCCGAGCGAACTCGCCAAGGGGCCATCACCGTCGTGCCGCTAACATCGAAGATCTCGCGCGTTTACTCATTTCAAGTGCTGCTTCCTGCGAGCTTGACCGGCCTGGAACGCGACTCCAAGGCCCAGGCCGAAGAAGTCCGGTCAATTTCGGTGCAGCGACTTGGATTCGCCCTTGGAGAAGTCCCTCAAGAATTGCTGGCTAGACTCGACGAAGCGCTTCGTCTCCACCTTGCACTCTGACACCGAAGGTGGAACTTTCGTTGCGGTCTCTTAATGGAGTTTGGTCGCATCCCATGGTCGGTACCAAGTGGCTGTCTTGTTGGGTCGGGCCCATGGCGATTTGGCTGGCCCAGCGTCAATCCATGAACTCAGCCAAGCATGAAACATTGATGCAGGTTTGCTCGGCGGTGCAAAGGAACTCCCGCGGCACAAGTGGCGTAGGGCCTCGTTGCATGAAGGCCATTCGCCTCAGTTTCCCATTAGCCCCGAGGGGTAATTCAGGTGCAACGCCTCTTCTTGGGCGAACTCGCCAGTTCTAGGTGGGATAACAAGAT
>JAKASN010000311.1 GCA_021819025.1 Actinomycetes bacterium
GGGCTGACTCCGAGATGCCCGTGCTGGCCTCCATCCGAGAGAGGTTCGCGGCTGAGCAGCCCTTTGCCGGTCACACCGTCGCCGCGTGCATGCACATTACCACCGAGACCGCGAGTCTCTTGCGCGCCCTAAAGGCTGGCGGTGCTGAAGTTGTGGCCTGTGCTTCCAATCCGTTGTCTACCCAGGACGACGTTGCGGCAAGCTTAGTGAAGTTCGATAAGATTCCCATCTTTGCCGTGAGAGGGGAGGCCGAGGCGACCTATTACGCGCACATTGACGCGGTTCTCGATGCCAAGCCAACCATCACCATGGATGACGGATGCGATCTCGTTACTCGCTTGCACCTTTCGCGTCCCGAGCAGACCTCAGGAGTTGTCGGGGGCACTGAAGAGACTACTACCGGGGTGATCAGGCTCCGGGCTATGGAAGCTGCTGGGGCACTGAACTACCCCATCGTGGCGGTAAATGACGCCGACACCAAGCACATGTTTGATAATCGCTACGGTACCGGACAATCAACTCTCGACGGCATTATTAGGGCTACCAACGTGCTGCTCGCCGGCAAAGTATTTGTCGTGGCGGGATATGGATATTGTGGCAAGGGGGTGGCGTCTCGCGCTCGCGGAATGGGTGCCCAGGTGGTGGTGACCGAGATCGACCCGATTCGTGCCCTTGAAGCGGTGATGGATGGATTCCGGGTCGAGACCATGGAAAAGGCCGCAGCAGAAGGGGATATCTTCGTCACTGTCACTGGAAACCGTGACGTAATTGTCGAGGAACACTTCAAGGCGATGAAGGACGGCGCGATACTTGCCAACTCCGGCCACTTCGACATCGAGATCGATCTCAAGGCTCTGGCAAAACTGGCATCGGGTGAGCGGCGGCGCGAGGTCAAGCCCTTAGTCGAGGAGTATCTCATACCAGGAGAGGGCGGTGATCACCGCGTCCGCGTCATTGCAGAAGGTCGTCTTGTCAACCTCGGCGCGGCTGAAGGTCACCCTGCTGCGGTAATGGATATGAGCTTTGCCAATCAAGCACTCGCGGCGGAGTGGGTGGTGAAGCATGCCACCTCGCTTGAAGCTCGAGTCTATGACGTTCCACGTGAAATCGACGACGAGATCGCACTGCTCAAGTTGGCTTCAATGGGCATTTCCATCGACATTCTTACCGAGGTTCAAAAAGATTACTTGAGTTCTTGGAATCACGGGACCTAGAATCGGAGTTGGCCGATTAGGTCTGTGGTTGAAAATCGATGCCAGCCGCAGGCGAACCGATCCACGTAAGACAACTATTGGTTGTCGATCATGGTGCGGCTTAGATGTAAGTCCCGCGTGGTGACCGCTCCGTTGGGGAGCGGCGCCTTAAAGAGCGTTTTTTGTTTCGCGATTTGTGAAGCGCGTTTCGGTGCGGGCGAGTGTGGGGACAAAGACCAGGTCAGCTAATCGGCCCTCGAATCGAGGTTTTTGCGTCGCCCCAGTGGCTTGCACGGTGGCGGTTTGGGTCATGGGTGCGCAGGCGCTGGATTTTCACCGCGTCGTTGCCCACAAAAGGGCTCCAAGTTCCGTGGTGACGGCTATTTTACTTGCAGTTATCGCATTTGTGCCATAAGTTGGGAATTGGCCACTCTTACAGCGATAAGACGGTGGCTGAGGCGTAGTCGTCCTAAGGAGGGAAGTTGGAGACATCTTTTCGAACCAAGAACGTTTCTCTGACTGAAGAGCATCGATCCCTGATCAACCAGAAATTAACCCATTTCGACCATATCGTGGAGGGTTTGGATCGGATCGAGGTGGCCTTCTATGAGGAGCGCAATCCGCGAATCCCCGAGAAGGATGTTTGCGAAGTTACCATGCACACCCGATGGGCGGTAATACGTGCCAAGGGTTCCGGTATCGATGTAATCGCAGCGGTTGACAAGGTTATCGAAAAGCTTGAGCATCGGCTTGAAAAACTTAAGGGACGCTTGATCGGTCGGTCTCAACCTCACCATCGGCCGCCCAAGCCTCCAGAAAAAGCATTTGACGGCGATGGGTTGGATGAGATGGCGTTGCTTGGTGGGGCTCAGATCGTGAAGTCTAAGTCGTTTACCATCGCAGAAATGTCCCCCGCAGAAGCGGCGCTTCAGATGCAACTTCTTTCGCACGACTTTTACTTCTTCACCAATCGCGAAACGGGACGACCGGCAGTGGTTTACCAGCGTGAGGATGGCGACGTTGGGCTCATCGATGCGAATGAGCGCTCTTGAACCCTCACGTGAAGCTGCGGGGGATTCGCCAAGTTGTATCTTTGGGTTAGGTGAAGCTCGCTCTCGAAGATACGCTAGCCCATGGAGTCGGATCTCTTGAGGGCGATCGGGAAAGTCAAGTTGCCAATCATTACTACGATGATTAACCAATGAGTCTTTTTTCCAAGGTATTACGAGCTGGCGAAGGCAAGAAACTGAGACGCCTCGCGGAGATCGTTCCTTTAATTAATGAGTACGAGGCCGAATATCGTTCGCTGTCCGACGGCGAGCTTCGCGCTAAGACCGACGAATTTAAAGCGCGCCTCGCCCAGGGAGAGTCACTCGACGATCTGCTGGTAGAGGCTTTCGCGACGGTGCGCGAAGCGGCGTGGCGAACCATTGGGCAGCGCCACTACGACGTGCAGCTAATGGGTGGCATGGCATTGCATTTCGGTTGGATCGCCGAGATGAAGACAGGCGAAGGGAAAACCCTCGTCTCGACACTTGCGGTGTATTTGAACGCCCTCGATGGCAGAGGCGTTCATGTGGTCACGGTCAATGATTATTTGGCGCAACGAGATTCGGACTGGATGGGAAGGATCTACTCTTTCCTCGGCCTCAGTGTCGGGCTGGTGCTTCCAACCATGGAAGATCCCGTCTTGCGAAAGCAGGCGTATCTTTGCGACGTGACTTATGGTACCAACACTGAATTTGGCTTTGACTATCTTCGCGATAACATGGCCAAGAGCCTTGAGGAGATCACCCAGCGTAGCCATGCCTTCGCCATCGTCGACGAAGTTGACTCCATCCTCATTGATGAAGCTCGTACGCCGCTCATCATCGCAGGTCCGACCGGCGAGCCGGCCAAGGTCTATTACGAATTTGCCAGTATCGTTCGGACCCTACGTGCCGAGACAGATTACGAAGTTGACGAAGAGAAGAAGATTGTTTATCCCACTGAAGCTGGCATCGACAAGGTGGAGCGAGCACTCGGAGTAGTCAACCTATACGATCCGAGCTCGACGGATTACTTGCACCACCTCAATCAAGCTCTGCGCGCCAAGGAACTCTTCAAGCGTGACCGAGACTACATCGTGGATCACGGAGAAGTGAAGATCGTCGACGAGTTCACCGGTCGAACTTTGGAAGGGAGAAGATGGTCTGAGGGTCTCCACCAGGCGGTGGAAGCCAAAGAGCGCGCCAAGATCAAGGAAGAGAATCACACATGGGCGACGGTCACCCTGCAGAATTATTTTCGCATGTACGAGAAGCTCTCTGGCATGACCGGAACTGCCGAAACCGAGGCGGCAGAGTTTGCTTCGACCTACAATCTTCAGGTTATCCCAATTCCCACCAATCGGGAGATGGCGAGGAATGATCGATCCGACTTCGTCTACAAGACCGAGAACGCGAAATTCTTGGCAATTGTCGAAGATATAGAAGAACGCTATCTCGAGGGGCAACCCATTTTGGTGGGTACCGCATCGGTTGCCAAGTCCGAGCTGCTCAGCGGGTATCTTGAGCGCAAGGGAATCCCTCACCAGGTTCTCAATGCCAAGCAGCATCAACGCGAAGCTGCCATAGTGGCTCAAGCGGGACGCCTCAAAGCGGTCACGGTGGCCACCAATATGGCGGGCCGTGGTGTCGACATCTTGTTG
>JAKASN010000312.1 GCA_021819025.1 Actinomycetes bacterium
GTAGTGAGTACACCAACTTCCTAGCGGAGGTGCTGTATTCACCTGCGCCTGGCTCTCGTATATCCACTCAAGCGTGTTAGGAATGTTCCATAACCGCCGATCGTAAAATTCCAAAACTGTGGTGAAATGTACGCTCCAACACGATAGCCAGCATTCGACATAGCATCGTAAAATCCATTAAATGTCTCTCGGTTAATAGAGCCTGGAATCGAAGTTCCACCGGTTCGGGCACCGCAGGAATTACCCTCGCTATTCCACCTATTGTTGTAATTTCTGGAGTTCTCATAGCCTTCGATATCTAACTAAATAATTTTATTATTATTTGGCAACCGGTACCAGGAGGCGCTCCGCCATGTTTATCGGTGACGATGTTGGTCGGCCTCGCAGATTCAACCACCGCAAAAAGCGAACTCGTAGTGAATTGAGCAATACCATCGCCGCCTGTGTGATTTCCTTCGCGCATAAAGCAAGGGAAGGGACACCTTCTTCGAGGTGTCCCTTCCCAGCTAATCCGGATCCCTGTGGGGGCATCTGGATCGTGTGGCATTTGCCCGGTCTAGTCCGCAGACATGCCAGCCACGCTCCCGTTGAGACGGACACCTACCATGGAGCCCATGAAGGTTGCTGTGCCGAAGGAGAAGACGCCGCCGTCACTTGCCACGAGCCAGTACCCGCCTGAGTCTGGCAACGCGACGATAGCAACGATCGGAGCGTTGAGCTGCGTACCAGCCATCGATCCGTAGTTTTGGGCGTCGCCGAATGCGAAGACCTCGCCAACCGCAGAGGTGAGCCAGTAACCCTTGCCGCTCGGCGTCGCGGCCATGCCGACGATTGGACTGCTCAGATGGAACGCACCGAGCGAGCCGTAAAAGCCGGCATCGCCGAAGGTGAAGACGCCGCCGTCACTTGCCACGAGCCAGTACCCAGCAGAGTCCGGAGTACGAGCCATGGAGACAACCGGGGCATTCAAGTGCGTTGCACCGAGCGAGCCGTAAAAGCCGGCATCGCCGAAGGTGAAGATGCCGCCGTCACTTGCCACGAGCCAGTAGCCAGCCGACGTTGTGGTTGCAGTATCACCAACGACGGGCTTGTTTAGCCGAACTCCACCCATGGAGCCGTAAAAGCCGGCATCGCCGAAGGTGAAGACGCCGCCGTCACTTGCCACGAGCCAGTAGCCATTCCCCGAGCTCGAATCGGTGATCCCGACCACCGGTGCGTTGAGCCGAACTCCACCCATGGAGCCGTAAAAGCCGGCATCGCCGAAGGTGAAGACGCCGCCGTCACTGCCCGCCAGACGATATCCGGTACCTCGAGCCGAGAGCGCGAAAGCCCCAGCCAAGGTGGCCGAATCGCCGCCCGGATTGGTCACGGTGACATCGTAAGATGTCGTCGGGGCGTCGTAGGAGGTGGTCACGTTGAGCACCAAGGTAGTTGGCGATTGCGCGAGAACCGAATTGACCCGTACGCCTGCTCCAAGCGAAACAGCGAGGTCGTCGACCGCAGCAGGCGCACTGAAGTTCGTCCCGGTGACCGTAACGCTAATACCGACACGCGCCCGTCCCAGATTCGCGGGGCTAATCGACGTAACCGTGGGAAGCCTGAAGGTGCGAGCATAGATTGCTCCCTCGGTACTGGTTGAGGTCACGCCTCCCTCTGTGCTCACCACGCGGTCTCCCGCAAGGTTACCGTTGGATAAGAAGGTGACGTAACGCCCGTCAAAGCTGATCGCTGGATCGGCACCGTTGATCTGTAGTATCGTGGCGCCGGTCTTGCCATCAATTCGTGTACCGGTGGCATCGGTCCCCGACGCATTCGATACGCTCGCACGTACTACCGTGTTGTTGACCATGTCGCGGACGTAGATGTCGCGTACGCCGTTCACGTCGTCAGGCGTCAGGGCAGCATCGGACTCGAAGGCGACGAAGTTGCCGTTACCGCTGATCCGAGGCGCTTGTCCTGCAACGGGGATGGCCGTGGGGACCAAGTCAGAAGTCGGAGCAGTGACCTGCGAACCGTCGGCCGCAACGCTCACGCGCGTGATCGCACCCGTCGACAGATCCTTGACAAATGCGTCAGTTTGTCCGTTGGTATCGGCTGGGACGAGGTTGCTAGCAGCAGACTCAAAGGCCACATATTGACCGTTGTCAGAGATCGTTGGACCGTACGTCGATGCGCTCGAAGCGTCACCGGCGACGCCGGCTGCATCTGAGCTCACCAGGGAATTTATCCCAGTGACCATGTCGTGGACATAGATCTGTTGCACCGTCGTCGAAGTTTCTCCGCTACCGCTTTGGGCCCCGAGAGCTGCTGACGTCGTTGGCAAAAGGTTGCTCGCCGCCGAGGCAAAGACCACATATCGTCCATTGGGGGTGATTGAAGCGAAGACCGAGTTAGCGTTGCCGAGAGTGGTTACTCCCGCGGTGGTCGTCGCGCTCACTGGCGTCATGGCCTTGGTCTGGGTGTTGTAGGCGTAGATCTCGGTGGGAGATCCCCCGCTTGAGGCGTAGGTTCCGCCCAGGTTGGCCGAGGTCTGGAATGCCACGGTCGTCCCGTTCTTTGATACCGACGGGAAGTCGGAAATGCCAGAAGCGGGTGATCCATCTGGATTCACGGATACAGCTTGTGTCGTTCCCGCAACCGCGTCGTACAAGTACACAACGCGGTTACTCCCATATCGAGCGAACGCGATGTACCGACCGTCCGCGCTGATTGACGGGTTCTGATCGCTGGAGGTGGAGACTCGGATAAAAGTTCCCTTCATCCTATCTACGCGATAAACGCCTTGGCTGGTCTTGTTGCGCCCAATAAAGACGACATAACGACCGTCGGATGACATCGCGTCTTGTTCACGCCCACCACTGATAGCGGAAGTGAGCGCACTCACGTTAGAGATGGTAACTGGCTCTGTCTCGGCTCCCGCGCTGGCTGACGGGACCGAGGATGCGACGAAGCCGCCGACGAGTGTCCCTACCGCCATGATCGATGAAATAGCTCTTGATTTCTTCATTTTCTCTCACTCCATTCTCTTTCTTTTCTTGGCATCCTCGGACTTCGAGCACCTGCCACAATGGGGACTTCCCAGACGTAGGCGGGGCTCCCATGCCATTAGTGCGCCCCGTTGCCGTCTTGGTCCCCTCGCAAGCAGAGCCAGGCCGCGATCGTGGGCGGAGCGCCCTAGGGATCGCTCCCTAGGCGCAGTGCTGGAAAGCGGGCAGGTGGCTCGTTTCGGAGGCGCTTAACAGATTGTCGAAGGCTTTTGTGAGGTCGTTATAGCCGCTTACAATCGGCAGAATTCCCTTGTAGAAAGCGATAATGTTCTGCTCGGTCGTCACTCCAAGCTGACATGCAGCACTCAAGGTGGCAGGGGCATTCGCTCCGGGGAAGTTGCCAGTGGGAAGCGCTACTCCGTGAGCTGCTGCTAGTTGCTGGATTGTCTGCGCATGCTCCTGCTCAGCCTGCGCCACATTCGCGAAGGGCCCGCTCGCCCCGAATACCGCCACCACGTTGGTGTAGGTATGCATAGCGACGAGCTCCGCCGAATACGCATCGGTTAGCGTTTTGGCGGCCGCAGACGATAGTGTTACCCCACTATGCAGCGTAGAAGCCGTGCCATTTGCCGTGCCTTGGCGGATCGTCGACGTTGCCCCTTGTCCGGTAGTAGTCTGAGTTGCCGCCTGCGAGGTCGAGGTGCTATTCGATGAAGTCGGGGACGAGGTGCACGCGCCCGCTAGTGTCGCAGTCACGAGCAACATTGGGCTCTATTGACCTTCATGTGGATCAACTCGCCCTGTCGTACGGAAGTTTGAGATCAATTGGCCCACAGGAAAGCATCACCAACGCCAGAGTCGCCTGAGCGGAATGAAGCCCGTAGCATCTCGCGA
>JAKASN010000313.1 GCA_021819025.1 Actinomycetes bacterium
CCAGGGATTTGGCGCCCCACAGCTTGAGACGCTTCTTGGGCTGCAGGGACGGATCATCGTGGCGCTCGCACTCGTTGGCGCGATCGCGTTTTCTTTGACCGCGATAGTAAAGAACACCGCCGGGAGCGTGGGGATCGTGCTCGTCTATCTCTTGATTGGCGAGCGCATCGTCGCCGCCGCGTTCATCTCGGTATCGGCACACCTCTTGAGCAACTCAGTCGCCGCGATAGAAAGCGCCAGCGGCATCGCTGTGACTACCAGCCGGTTCGCGGCGCCGACGCTGGGGGCGATCAGCGGTTCCAACTTCGGCTCGCAAAAGTTGGCGCTCGCGCAAAATGTCACCCACCTCTCGCCGATGGAAGGTCTCTTTACGGTCTTTATCTACGCTGGGATGCTTGCGCTGGCTTCAGCTTGGGTCTTTGAGAGGCGCGATATCTTCTAAGGCTCGAAAAAAGCCCAGTACAGCCGCCCCCCTGGGCTTCGCCAAGGAGTGGCGTGGACTCTATTAAGCTCGGCCTGACGCACTCTTTTCCAAGAGCCATCACTGCATTTGTCGATGCCGGGATGATCGCGCCGTCGCGCCGCGATGGCACAACTCGAGCCAACCGAAGTTTTTTTTGCTTCCCCGAGTGGGGCCGATGCCCTTTGCCCCTCGCCCATCTTTAGGTCTTTGTGCGCCGAACAACGCCGAGCGACGCGATACCCTCAAGACGCCTTATCGCCGCAGGAAGGTTACCTCACGCTGGGGGCCTAGCCGAAGCTTGACAAGTGCCCCGGCGGCGCGATCAACTCAAGAGCACAACAGCGCGAGAGCGCAACGGCAACTATCCCAGCGAGAGACGATCAGTGCAGCAACTTGATGATGGAATCTCCACCCATATAGGCCGCAAGAAGGAACAGCAACGCCACAAAGGCACGCTTGAGGGCGATACCCTGGAACATTGATGCGGCACGCGATCCGAGCAGCGAGCCCACCAGAGCACCCGAGGAAAAGATCATTACCACCGCCCAGTCGATATGGCTAGCTCCGATGCGCACCGACAGCGAAATGACAGAATTGACTGCGATGACCAGCAAACTGGTTCCGATGGCATCGGCCATAGAAAAGTCCAGGGCGAGGACCAGAGCCGGCACGATAACGAATCCGCCCCCGACTCCGAAGAATCCGGTGAGAAATCCCACCACGGTTCCAGCGATGACAATGCGCAACATCTTGCGGGGCGCAAAGCGCGACTCGGCATCGCCTTGGCCATGGAGCGCCGAAGGCGTCAACTCTATTGAGTCCGACGGGGCTTCACTCAAGGCATTCGCCTCTCGGACGCGCTTGGATTCTCCGGTAGAGCTGAGCATTCTAAAGGCGACAAAGACCATAAAAAGGGAGAAGAGGAGTAGAAGAAGATTCGGGTTGGCAAGCTTGTTCAACGCGGAGCCCAGTAGGGATCCCCCCACCCCCAACACTCCGAAGATGAGGCCCTTGCCAACTTTGACGCGGCCAGAAAAGAAGTGACCGACCGCGCCGGCCAAGGCTGCGGCCCCCACCGCCACTAGTGAGGCGGTAGTTCCAGCCTTTATCGACTCGCCGGCAATGTAGACCAGCATCGGGACCGCAAGAATCGATCCGCCGCCCCCGAGAGCGCCGAGAGCGCCGCCCATGATAAATCCCAACACAACTAAGACGAGATCCATCAGAGGAGGCCTCCCATCGACACCGCACATCCGCACGTAGAATTGAAAATTTTTATATCCGGCATAATTTCACCCTCGCAACGCGTTGATCTCATGTACATTGTACTAATGTACGTACAAATAACAAAACCAACAGAGTACTAATGCCCGTTTTGTCGGGAAAAGTGGCAATTTGACCGCAACAAAGCGTAAGCATGAAGCACTCAAAGGGAATCTTGGGACGATAATGGAAATTGGAAGGAATGCAGCATTGGAAGTAGTCATCCTCAGCACTGCTGAACTAGGCGACAGAAGTTACCTCATCCACGACGGGGCCGACGCCTTTGTGGTGGATCCGCAGCGCGATATCTCGCGGGTACTTGGGGCGGCAGAACGCGCTGGGGTCACCATCCGCGGCGTCGCCGAGACCCATATTCACAACGACTACGTCACCGGCGGCTACGAACTGGCTCGCTCGCTCGCAGTGCCCTATCTCGTCAACGCCGACGACGCGGTCACCTTTGAGCGAACTCCGGTAAGCGACGGATTCGAGTTAACGGTGGGCACTCTCACTATTACCGTCATCGCCACACCCGGCCACACTCCCACCCACTTGTCTTATCTCGTCACCGATGCCAACGGCGAGAGCGCAATATTTACTGGCGGATCACTGCTTTATGGGAGCGTTGGTCGCCCCGACCTTCTCGGGCCGGATTGGGTCGACTTTCTCGCTCGCAGCCAATTCCGCAGCGTGCATAAGCTCGCCGATACCCTCGCCGACGCAGTCGAGGTACAGCCGACCCATGGTTTTGGAAGCTTCTGCTCCTCATCGAGTTGCGAGGCGGGCTCAACCTCGACCATTGGAGACGAGAAGAAGAGCAATTTCGCGCTGATTCTCGACGACGAAGATGAGTTCAAGAAAGTGCTTCTCGGGGGGCTCGATGCTTGGCCATCGTACTATGCCTACATGGGCCCCGCCAACCTCTCCGGGCCAAAGGCTTACTACGACTCCGCCCCTGCCCTACTCAGCCTCGACGAGCTCACCAGCCACATTGACAAAGGGAGCTTCGTCGCCGACACCAGAAGTGCCGAAGCTTACGCCGCTAAACACTTTGCGGGAACCTACGCCATTCCGCTCGGATCGAGCTTTTCGACTTACCTCGGGTGGATCTCCCCATGGAACAGCGACGTGGTTTTGGTAACCTCTTCCGAGGAGGACGCCCTAGAGGCGACGCGCCAACTAGCCCGCATCGGTATCGAGACCGTGGTGGGCTACTACCTCGTTCCCGAGGGAGACAACATCGCCTCCAACCCGCGTGAAATGCGGGTAGAGAAGTTCGCCGACCTTGAACAAGTGCGTCACAGCCCCGGAGTGAAGGTACTTGACGTTCGACGCAACGACGAACGTCGCGCCTCTCATATTGCCCAAAGCCTGCACATCCCTATCCACGAGCTGCCCCAGCGTCTCGCTGAACTGGATCCCTACCGCGATAAAGAGATCTGGATACACTGCGCGGGTGGCTACCGTGCCGCACTTGCGACCTCGATCCTCGCCAACGCTGGTCATCACGTGGTGTGCGTCAACGACAACTACTCGGAGTATTTCGCGGCCCACGCCTAAAGTGCGCCAGGGAAATAAGTCCTCATCGATAAAGGCCCGCCAATTGCATCACCAATTGGCGGGCCTTGCCTTGCCCTCGCTGCAGTTCACTCAAACTAGCTAAGTGCCAGTGCCTTTTGGGCTCGCACTTTACTCATCCGATGTCGGCCAGTAGCGGGTCCTGGAAAACGCCGACCAGACCCCGTTGCCGCAAGGTGCCGACACGCCATAGTACTGTTCACCTAAGAGTTCGTGGACTCTCTCGGGGCTAAGATAGATCGGGGTTCGATCCCCATTGGTGGAAACCCAAATGATGGTGCCATCTTCATCGAGCACCCGCTGGTACTCCTCGACGAACAAAAATGAATTCACCACGACGATCACATCGATGCTGTGATCTGGAAAAGGAAGGCGGGATGAGTCGGCTTGAGCCATCGCCATGTGGGCGCATTGTGACTTAGTGAGCATCTCCATGGAGAGGTCGATACCGATGGCGCGCTCAAAGCTCTCACCGAGATGGCCAAGCACAGATCCAGTCCCACATCCCAGTTCAAGGCAAGTCCGGCCGCGGGGTCGGAGACGATCGAGAGCCTCAAGGAGAGCTTCGGAGATC
>JAKASN010000314.1 GCA_021819025.1 Actinomycetes bacterium
TCATCTTGGTCCTTCGTTACCTTCCACCTCCCCAATATCCGCTATCTCAGCAACTTCTCCGGATCTAGCGCCGCAGTGGTGATAAGCGTTGTTGACGCGACAGAGGTGCGCTTGACCCTGATCACGGATCGCAGGTATCTTTCTCAAGCTAGCGGTGAGCTCGCCGAACTCATCGCCTCAACCGACATCGATGCCGCAGTCATCGACCAGGGGGCTGGCTCCCTCACCCAGATGGCTGGGAAAGTCGCTCGGGACTCAGAGACAATAGTGGCCGAATTCGCCCATATCACCCACAGCACATTTCTAGAGTTAATCAATAGTGTTGCACCACAAAGTGCGATTTCGGACGCGACTTCGGCGATAGAGAGCTTGCGTACCATAAAGGACCCTCACGAAATCGCCCTCATCGCCCAAGCGGCGACGATCGCAGATGGCGCCTTTCGCGAGACCGCGCAAAGGTTAACCAGCCCGATAACCGAATTGGAATTCGCAGCAAGGCTCAACTCGCAAATGATGATGCTTGGCGCTGGAGGACCAAGCTTTGACACCATCGTCGCATCGGGTCCTAATTCTGCCATGCCTCACGCCAAGCCGACCAACCGGGTGATAGAACGCGGCGACATTGTGGTGGTGGATTTTGGCGCGGAGTATCGAGGTTACCGATCTGATTGTACCCGCACCGTCGTCGCCGGCGGAGAGGCTGGCTCAAAACGTTTCCAAAGTGCATACGACGCGGTTGCAAGGGCGCAAACGGCAGGCATCGATGCCATCTCAGCTGGCAATGAGGTGGCGGCGATCGATCTTGCCTGCCGCTCGGCGCTCGAACCGGCACTGCGGACGCGATTCAACCACGGCACCGGTCATGGCGTAGGGCTAGATATTCACGAACTCCCCTGGGTGTCTGAACGCTCTGAGCTAACCCAAGGGGCCAACATGGTAATCACCGTCGAGCCCGGCATTTACTTCGATGGAGAGTTCGGGATCAGGATCGAAGACACCTTATTGATAACCGAGACCGGCTCTCGCAGTCTCACCGCACTTCCCAAGTAGCGCCGTCGATTCGGATTGAAGCGCTAGCCTGATAGAGGCAAAATCGAGCCCATGGCATCGATATTTTGATCCCTTTGATTTCACGGAGCTTAAATGGGCGTACCAACATCTACCAACGACCTCAAGAACGGCATGACCCTTGAGCTGCCAGACGGCCTCTTCACGGTTGTCGAGTTCCAACATGTCAAGCCTGGTAAGGGAGGCGCTTTCGTCCGAACCAAGCTCAAGAACGTCAAGACCCGCGCCGTCATCGATCGCACATATCGCGCGGATGAAAAACTCGAACAGGCAATCATCGACAAGCGCGATATGCAGTTTCTCTATCGGGAGAATGAGGACTACGTCTTTATGGATAATGTCTCCTACGAGCAGCTTCAGGTAAACAGCGATGCCCTGGGATCAGCTGCTCAGTTTCTCAAAGAGGGCGATACCGCTTCGATATCCACCTACCAAGACGTGGTGGTTGCAGTGGAGCTACCGGCATCCGTCGAACTCACTATCGCCGTCACCGAACCTGGCGTGCAGGGCGACCGAGTCTCGGGCGCGCGAAAGCCCGCGACGCTCGAAACCGGAATCGTCGTTCAAGTCCCGCTCTTCATCGAACAGGGCGAGAAGATAAAAGTAGATACCCGCACGGGTGAATACATCACCAGAGCATGAATAGTGCGAGGCCCTCCAAGAGCCAGAGGAGCACAAAAGGATCCTCCGCCTCTTCGATGACGCGCCACCAAGCCCGTGAGCGCGCGGTCTCCATCCTTTATGAGGCCAAGATAAAGGCCATTTCGCCACTGGAGATTGTCATCGCCGAAGGCCCAAACGTCGTTGACCCCCTTACTGTGTACCTGGTTGAGGGCGTCGCCGCAGCGACCGAGGACATTGACGAGATGATTGCTCGCCTCAGTTCCTCTTGGGAGTTCGACCGCTTGGCCGTGGTCAACGTGTGCATCTTGGAACTTGCGATCTTCGAACTCCTCGACGCGCGAAACAACCCTGCGGTGATCATCAACGAAGCCGTTGAACTCGCGAAGACCTTTTCCGAACCGAGTTCGGCCAGATTCGTCAACGGCGTCCTCTCCTCGATCAAAAACGAGTATCTCGCTCCCAACGCGGCTCGAGACGTCTCGCCAGAGCCTCCCACCGGAGCTGTCGAGACGCAACTATAAGCGAAGCGGTCAGGGGCGCACCCGCCGCACGATTCGATCGCCGCTAACCCTTACCCCCCGAGTATCGATGCCGGATAGCTCTTGAGGTTGGTCAACCCGAGTGTTGCCGTGGGAACAGAGAAAAACTTCGCATCCTTATTCATGATCGCTTGTGTATTGGCAGCCAAAGCATCCATCGTGGTTTGCCTTTTGATGAGATCTTGGCGAATGGAAGCGTCTTTGGGGTTGGCGAGCAGCCCTTTGAGGTCGTTTACCACCGCAGCGGCATTAGGAAAAGCCCAAGTATCTAAGTTATCTATCGCGGCGCGAACCTGGTAGTTCTCAAGGATGTTGGGCACGTTGATGGAAGCAAGGTCCAAGAGATCACTATTTCCAGCCGGCGTACAGTTGGGCTCAGCTTGGGCGAGAATACCATTCGCAGTGGATACGTCCGTACTTTGCCTATCGAGAATCTCGCCCACCGCTGTAATTGAGCTCACCAGGCCAGAATTGCAAGACTGGATACCTGAGTAGATCTCTGTTTGGACGGTGGCATATTCACTTGCTCGATCGGCCTTGGTAGTGCCCTGCGGATAGTCGGAAACGACCACGATCACGATGGCGAGCACCCCGATGGATGCCAATGCCCAACTACGACGGTACCATGGCTTCTGATCGGGGGCGAATACTGTCGGGCTGGCTCTCAAGACTTGACCTCATATTGCATAAGTACCACTCCATAAATCGGCAATTCGTACACACAGGCTAGCGATTAGTCCTTACATTCTTCACGCACCTCGCCGATTCGCTCCCCTGACCCGCTCCCTGGTCGATTAAAATTCCGCACCTGCCGAACAACCGAGGGCTCAAAACCCCTTGCACCGAGGCGGTCTCTCGTCGCATCCATAGCCGGGAAAGAGCCCGCACAACGCCGCGGCTCATCAGCACCAAAGGCACCCCCGAAGGCCATTGCCGCCGAGTGACTCCTAACGCATCTCGGTAGGTGGGGAAATCGCACCGCGGAGATGTGGAAGTACCCATCTTGATGAAATATTTTCTCGCAAACCAGCCTCTCGTGGCCATATCCGCTATTTCCACTATCAAGCATTACCCAGCGAGATGGAAGATGCATCAAAGCTCGCGCCCGTCGAATCCATCTCCCACCGGCCGAAATACTCACCTGTGCCAAATAAGGTGGCTCGCGTCGACCGGCTCATCGGCAAGAGAACAAGCCACAAATATTGCTCCCACCCAGTTCGCACGAGGGACTTGAGCCCGACGGCCTTTGTCGGCATCGCGTTTCACAAGTTCGATTAGGCCCGAGTGATCATGACCAGCTGCGCATCGATGCGAACGCAGCCTCAATCTCGGACAGCGAAATCCCGGGAACGACTTCTAAATTGCCTTGCCCATTTTGGAGTACGAAGGTTATTGACCCCCGGGCCTTCTTATCCCGATGCAGGTATGCGATGGTGGAACTCGTGTTGACCCCTTCTGGCAAAGTCGTCGGCAGCGAAAAACGCCCCAAAACCTCATAGTGCTGCTGCACGGCTTCCGGTCCGATTCTGCCCATCACCATTGCCAGATGCGCTGCGAATACAAGCCCCAACGCCACGGCCTCACCGTGGTAGAGATAGTCGACCTTTCCGGCAATTCCCATTGCCTCAATGGCGTGACCCA
>JAKASN010000315.1 GCA_021819025.1 Actinomycetes bacterium
ATGAGTGCGCAATCGCTTCCCCGTCCCGCGCCTTTGAGCGCGCCTGTGACCGCGAGCATCTCACGCATCCCGGGTCCACCTTTAGGCCCCTCATAACGGATCACCAGAACCGTGTTGGGCTCGATCTCCCCGGCAAGGATAGCGTCGAGCGCCTTCTCCTCGCCATCAAACACTCGAGCCACCCCATCAAAGAGATATTGGTCGATGCCGGCAACCTTCACCACCGATCCCGCCGGAGCCAGAGATCCCCTCAACACCGCGATGCCGCCGATTGCGTTAATGGGATTGGAAAGCGGATGCACTACCACCCCATCGGGAGCTGGCGGGTTGATCTTGGCTAGGTTTTCCGCGACGGTGCGGCCGGTTACGGTGAGACAATCCCCGTCGAGCAGTCCCGCCTCGAGAAGGTGACGCATCACCACCGGTACTCCGCCAATGCGGTCGACGTCACTCATGTGGAACTTGCCATGGGGCTTGGTATCGGCGAGATGAGGAGTCCGAGCCGCAATTCGGTTGAAATCGTCGAGTTGGAGATCGATTTGGGCCTCATTGGCGATGGCGAGGAGATGTAGCACCGCGTTGGTAGAACCACCTAATGCCATCACTACCGCGATGGCATTTTCGAAGGCGGCCTTGGTCATGATCTGGCGGGGACGAATCCCTTTGCGAAGCAGTTCAACCACTGCTTCTCCGGATTCATAGGCGTAGTCGAGCCGACGTGCGTCGACTGCGGGCGCCGAAGAGGACCCTGGCAATGCCATCCCCAGAGCTTCGGCTGCAGAAGCCATGGTGTTGGCGGTGAACATCCCTCCGCAGGAGCCGATGGTGGGACAAGCGTTCCTCTCGATTAGCGATAGCTCCTCGTCGCTCAAGGCACCGGTGGCACGCGCGCCAACCGCCTCAAAGACCGAAACCAGGTCGATGGCTTCCCCACCCACGTTGCCGGGAAGGATCGATCCACCATAGAGAAACACTGTGGGCAGATCCAGGCGAGCCGCCGCCATGAGCATCCCCGGCAGAGACTTGTCGCAGCCCGCAAGAGCCACCAGGCCATCAAAGCGCTCGGCGTGCATCATGACCTCCACCGAATCCGCAATCACCTCACGGGATACCAATGAAGCTCGCATGCCTTCATGGCCCATGGAGATCCCGTCCGAGACGGCGATGGTGACGAACTCCAGCGGATAGCCCCCTGCAGTGAACACCCCTTCTTTGGCACGCTTAGCGAGCACGTCAAGGGGCATATTGCAGGGAGTAACCTCGTTCCAGGAGGACGCCACACCGATCTGAGGCTTCTCCCAGTCTCCATCACCCATTCCCACCGCGCGCAGCATCGCTCGCGCAGGCGCTTTGCGAAATCCGTCGGTGACATCGCCGGAGCGGATCTTGAGGGGGTGCGAACTTGTGGCGTCTTCGTTTGGGTTCATGGATTAAACAATACGTCCTTCATGTCTCGGGGCGGACCGCTACCATCTCGCTCGAGGTTTCTTGCCACTTGACATCTCCGGGGTGCTGGCCCGCCAGCGCCCCCAAGGCGAGAAGTATCCCGAGGCGCGCCATGATGTCGGTCTCAATGGTGTGGCGAGCTGCCTCCTCGCCGTTGGCGTGCCACATGATTAGCGAACCCAACCCTGCAATCACCACTATTGCCACCGCTCGAAACCATGACCTGCGATCGGTATCATCTCGCGATGCCAAAGCCGCGCCGATAACAAGCGCGGCGATAGCTGTCAACGGGCCGCGCGCGAAGAGTATCTCGTCGAGCCAATTGAGGACGAGCTGGTGCGCCGGGGCATAGAAACGCACGTTTCCTCCCGCGTTATTGGTTATTTGCGGCGGGGTATCGAAGGGTTCGAGGAAAAAGTAGCTCGGATGCCAGAAGAGAAACTCCGCGTAGACACTGGCAGCGGAACTCGAGAACCAGGAGTTGAGAGCCTGAAAGTCAGGGCTGCGAAGATCTGGGGTGACCACCTTAGCCGCTAAGGCGGGCTGCTGAGTGTGGGCGGCGAGGGCGTCGATGAGGTTCGCATCCGGCATCCCGTGGGAGAAAAACCACGCCACGCGATCCGGATAAGGGAAGATGCGCACGTAGAAGACGCTCTTGAGGTAGCTGGCGTTGCGCTTGGAGTGATAAGCGAGCCCAAAGGCGCCAAGCGAAAGCGCCGCCACTAGCAACGCCGCGAGCAGCTGCACGTTGCGGTGGCCCTTGTCAAAAAAGCTCAGCGCAAAGATCGCAAGTGCCAAAAGCCCGAAGACCACCTCCTCGGAGTCGCGGAGAAATACCGCAAACGCGCAGATCAACCCGAGCGCAGGAATCAAGGTCCACCGGGTGCGAAGTCCAATCCAAGCAGCGAGCGCCAAGGCGTTGGCAGAAATTGTAAAACTTTCCGTGAGGATCGAATAATTCCACAGCGATACCGGCTGGACCACACAAAACAGTGCGATCGCGACGCCAAGGAGATAGCCCACAACGCTACCGCGCAGAGTCCACACCACCGTGAGCGCCAGGATGTCGAAGCTTAGTATCGAGACGGCACCTTGGATTGGCAAAAGCGCGCGCGCGCTCGGATAGATGCGCAACAGGAGGGGATAGACGGGGGGGCGAGAACGCGACAAAAGCGTCGAAGTCGCCGCGTGGGCAACGTGTTGATAAGAGATGGTGTCTTGCCACAGCAGGGGGGGCGTCCAAAAAAGCGGGGCAAAAACGTAGTAAACCTGCAGTGCCACCACGCAAGCAGCGACCACAAAGAGACCCGTCCCTACCAGCGGCCGACGGTACTCGCTCGACCACCCGCCGATGCGTTGCGCTATTACCATCTTCAAATCATATCGAGGGGCTCAGGAATGGGATTGGCCTAAAGCATCCGAGTCATCCGAAGGCGAAAATGCTCAACGAGACTCTTCTCGCTTTTTGGCAAGGAGGGCGGAAAAGATTCGTCCATTGACTTTGCCATGGGATGCTTTCATGGCTTTTCCAATGAAAAATCCATTCAGTTGGTCCTCCCCGGCCAGGAAACGCTCCCACTCGCTAGAACTAGCCGCGATCACTTCGTCCACGAGCTTTGCGGTTTCCGCATCGCTCATGGCCTCGAATCCCAATGCGCTTATCGCGCCGGCAACGCTGAGCGATGCGTCTGCTACAAGCTGGGCGAGTAGCGCCTTGGACTGAGTAGGGGAGAGCTTGGCGGACTTCTCCAGCAGCGTCACTTCGACAAATTTCGCTTCTGATAAAGATGCACCTTCGGACGCCAGCGCCGCGAGTTCATTTGACACCCTCGCCAGCGCAAGTTTGAACGGGACGCCAGCGCCCACCGCTGCAACAACGTAACCATCGAGGCCGGCGTTAACACAGGTCTGAATCTGCTCGAGCTCCGAACGGGTGTAGTTTCCTTCGCCAAGCTCAGCGAGCGCCGCACGACGCTGGGGAGGAAGCACCGGCAAGGCAGCCCTAATTGAGCTAATCAACTCCTCACTGGGCTCAAGTGGAAGCAGGTCAGGCTCGGGGAAGTAACGATAGTCGTAGGCCTCTTCTTTGGAGCGGAGCGACGAGGTGGCGCCGAGATCTTCGTTCCAGTGGCGAGTCTCCTGGCGAATCTTCTCTCCAGCATCGATCAACTGCATCTGGCGCAATGCCTCAAAGTGAATCGCTCGACCCAAGGATCGAAGCGAGTTGAGGTTTTTGATCTCGCAGCGGGTTCCAAGTACGTCGCTTGCTCGGGGCCGCACCGAGACGTTGGCATCGACTCGCAAGGAACCCTCTTCCATTTTGCCGTCAGTAGCTCCTGTCGCTACGAGAATGGCGCGAAGCTCAGAGACGTATTCACGCGCCTGATCCGCTGAGGTCATATCGGGCGCCGAGACGA
>JAKASN010000316.1 GCA_021819025.1 Actinomycetes bacterium
TGGAGTCGCCTAGCTCGCGCACGATCTCGAGCGCCCGATCGAAATTGCCCCTGATCTGGATGACTTTCGCTCCATACACCAGCGCTTGGGCCAACTTGCCAAGGGCGATGTAACCCGCAGGTATGAGCACTACGCAATCGAGTCCCGCTTTGGCGGCATAGGCCGCCGCTGATGCTGAGGTGTTCCCCGTCGACGCACAGACCACCGCAGTAGAACCCTCCTCGACTGCTTTGGTGATCGCAAGTGTCATGCCGCGGTCTTTGAACGAGCCGGTGGGGTTCGCACCTTCGAATTTGAGATAGACGTTGGCGCCCTTGACTTCGGAGAGGTGCGCGGCGTGCACAAGGGGAGTAGCGCCTTCGCCCAAAGTAATGACTTTGGCCCCCGGAGTTACCGGCAAAAACTCGCCATACTCGCGAATCAAGCCGCGCCAATTTAGCCTCGCGGTCTTCTCAGAAGTCTTCTCCATCGGCTGCCTTTCCAACTGTTGCGGCTTCAGCTAGGGTCAAAGACCCTAATAAAGCCAGCGACGCGCCGCACTGAGTCAAGTCCCCTCAACTCATCCAAGGTCCTTTTCACGGAGTCCTCCGGGGCGGTATGGGTGATAAACACTAGCCTCGCCTCGGTGTCCATTCCGATCTGTTCCATGGAGCGAATCGAGACGAGATTGGCTCCAAAGACCTGCGCCACAGCGGCGAGGACGCCTGGCTGATCAACGACATCAACGGCAATATAGAAGCGGCTCGACATCTCGTTCATGGGAACGATCATGGCCACCTCTCGGTCGAGTTGCCTTTCGGTGACGCCGTAACGAAGGTTGTGAGCAGCATCTATGAGGTCGCCAAGCACTGCGCTCGCGGTGGGAAGCCCTCCGGCACCTCTGCCATAGAACATTAATTCGCCTACCGCTTCGCCAGTGACAAAGACCGCGTTAAAGGAGTCGCGAACCAGAGCCAGGGGGTGATCAGCGGGAACCAGAGCGGGATGGACCCTCACCGCAATTCGATCCGACGAGGCCGACTCCTTGTCGCTCACTTCGCACAAGGCGAGCAGCTTTATCACATAGTCGTGCCGTTTGGCGAAATCAATATCCGCTGCGGTGATATGGGTTATCCCCTCGCGATAGACGTCTTCGAAGCGTACCAGGCGCCCAAATGCCACGGTGGCAAGAATGGCGGCTTTGGCCCGAGCATCTTCGCCCTCGACATCAGCACTGGGATCCGCCTCGGCGTATCCCGCCTCGGTTGCCAAGGCCAGAGCATCCTCGTAGCTGAGCCCAGACTCGCTCATCGCAGAGAGAATGAAATTTGTAGTACCGTTTACGATTCCCGCAACGCGGCGCACGCGTTCACCGGCGAGAGACACCCGCAACGAGCGGATCAATGGGATTCCCCCGGCGACTGCTGCCTCGAAGAAGATATCCCGATCGACACTTCTCGCCAGCTGAGCGAGTTCAGCCCCGACCGCCGCCAGCAGAGCCTTGTTTGCCGTGACTACCGACTTCCCATTCACCAGGGCTTTTTCAATCAGCTCGCGGGTCGGGGAGATGCCGCCCATAAGTTCCACCACGATGTCGACATCGTCACCGGATACCACTGCGTCGGCATCATCGGTGAGCAGGGAACGATCCACCCAAGACGGGCGCTCGCGATTCTTGGACTTCACCGCCACTCGAGTGATGCTAAAGCGTTCCCCAGTCTGGGAGAATATCAATTCGGCATCGCGCGTGAGCAGCTTCACTAGCTCCGAGCCCACATTTCCACAACCGAGAATGCCCACCCGAACCGGAATCTCAACCACCGCCAACTCTAGGTAAACCGCACTGGCCGCGCCACATATGGCATCGGCGGCGGTCGAAAACTAACCACCACAAGCCTAATGCGCGATCTTGTCGCGTGGTCGGGACACTGCGCTCTAGCAAAATTACCGGCACGGCCGTTGCTTTATGTAGAGCCCGGTTATCGGTGAACCGAGTAATCGCATCCACAATCGTCCCGCCAAACGAAGAGTAAGTGCTCTTTGGCAGACGAAGCATTCTCCTTTGGTAGGGGATCATCGTGAGGCCTTCAGCCGATTGAGAGCTCCAGCGGCAACTTTGGCTGTGACTGATAGAGCTGGCGCGCAACTGAAGCACCTGGGATGATTGCCCGACGCGGGCCCGCTAGACAGAGAAACCTTTCCCCTTGGAATCCCCCGAAGTCACTTGATCTCCCAGCTGCTTGGTACAGTTACGCAAAATTGGAAAAATACGAATGCACATTGGCAAGTAATCCGTTTCTTACCTTGCACCAATTCAATCTCCCACGGTACACTCCCTTGGGCTGGCATATCGATATCCCACAACGCCCTTTGTTTGATATGTGTCCGCACTACAAGGGCAACCATCCCCTCCGCATGAATCTCACTTTGGGATTCCGACTTGGGCAAAATCGCCCGATCTGCATCAGGCAGTTGTCGGATATCCTGTCCACCTGCATTACTTCACTGGAACAAGCGGGGATCTTGGCCGCGTTAATATCGTTGCGAACGACCTATTTGACGGATCTATCCCACTGTCGTACTCACACCGTGGCTTGGCATCGGCCGGCGGTTTGGAAGGTGCTTCGCGACGACCATGGGCAATCAATAACAGCCAGGTTATAGATAATGGCGAGACCGGCGACGCGGCAAAGATGCCTCGGAAATCACAGGGCAAAGTTTGTTCAGTTCACGGCGCTGCCTACCGTCGCCTTTGGAAGAACCGCGAGTTAGACAGGTCTTTTGAGTCAGCGCCGCCGCGGCGAAAGTAAGCCGACATTTACCACAAGTAAGCCTTGGAGTCGCGCCGACGCGCCCGCCCAAGTTCCCCAGAAACCGTGGTATTCCCCCAGCTGGTGGCATCACCCAGGCCGCGGCAGAAACTGCCAGCGTTTCGCAGTGTCCTTGATCCCGCGAGGAGAGCAAGCTGATCATGGCGCTTTAGCGGTCCCTAGGCGCCAGAAGGGCGCGCGGATGATCGCGCACTCGCCCCTCTGCGCTTCAACGATCCGTACAGCGGCGACGAGCAGGCTTCGATGTCTCTGGAAATCTCCTCCGCAGTTGTCTCGGGGACTCCGGCTCGGGCCGCAAAGCTCGACCAATTATTGATGGCATCGAGAACCCCGATCACAACGTCAGAAGCTCCTGGAACGCTGAAGCGATCACCGACCTCCCGTAGATCCGCGCGCGTGATTCCGGTCGTACGCCCATTCACCGCCATAAGGTGCTGGTGGGTCCAACGGCTTGCGAGGGAGTGTGCGTGCGTTAGGTCGTACGCCGGAGAAAGTTGCCATCGGCCAACTTCGGGCAGCAGGAAGGAGAAGTTCTTGGTGTGGTCATCGCAATTGGCAGCCGCGACGTTGAAGACCATACGCCGAAAGGCCTCGGCACGAGCCTCCGGGCCGAGATCGAGTTGCTCGAGGTGGATAAATAATTGCGCATAGTCGTGTGCGCCAATTTGGCGGAAGTCGAGATGTGCCATGGCACAAAGAGTTTGCGTGTGGACTTTATCTCCGCTGGGAGTACGGTCGAAACGACGCGTCATAAAATGTGCCCGGCCGCCCTCCTCCATAAGGCGGCAATCCGACATCTCAATACCTGCAGCGGTGGCCATGAGGTAATAGCCATACTCGATCCGACCGAAGTTGCCTGATGCGCCGAGATCCAGATCGGCACCGACCCCGTCGAGTTTCAAGAGCCAATGCTCAAAGCCAGGATCTGGAGGAACTTGCCCTGAGCGAAGCTCGCCGGTTTGAGGGTTTAGGGCGACCACGGCCTTTGCTCTCGCGCCGCCTGCTGAGGTGCCGACCGCGATGAGGTGCGAGAGCGCATCGGTA
>JAKASN010000317.1 GCA_021819025.1 Actinomycetes bacterium
ATTGAAGTTTTCTGAGCGTTTCAACTCCTTGCCCACCTTGGCAAAGCAACTTACTATCGCGGTCCTCGTTGGAACAGTCGCCGGGATCGGTGCAGTGGTGTTTTACGAGGCACTCGCGCTCGCTACGGAGTTCTTTCTTAACTTCTTAGCGGGGTATTCGGTTCCCACGCCGGGCGGTGAAGGAATTCATGCTGGATCGGCGAGTTTCGTTCGCCCATGGATCATTCCATTGGCAGTGGCGCTCGGGGGTTTGATATCCGGTCTAGTCGTCTTCACCTGGGCTCCAGAAGCCGAAGGTCACGGCACTGACGCGGCGATTGCGGCGATTCATCGTAATCCGCGATCGATTCGCGTCAGGGCAGTGGTGGTGAAAATCTTTGCATCTGCGGTAACAATCGGATCCGGTGGCTCTGGAGGGCGCGAGGGTCCCACCGCACAGATTTCGGCGGGATTTGGCTCGTTACTTGCTCGAATCCTCAACCTCTCGGAGGTCGACGCGAGAATGGCAGTCTCGATCGGGGTCGGCTCTGGAATCGGAGCTATCTTTTCGGCACCGCTCGGCGGGGCGATACTGGCTGCCGAAATTGTCTATCGAAACGACTTTGAGTCCGAAGCCCTCCTCCCGGGATTTGTGGCTTCTGCGATTGCGTACCTCATCTTTGCCTCGGTCTTTGGCTTCCAGCCGATGTTTAGTGTCTCGGGACTCCACCTCTTTGATTCGCCGCTGCAACTCTCGTACTTCGCGATTCTTGGCGTGATAAGTGGATTGGTAGGGGTGCTTTATGCAAAGACTTTCTACTTCTCGGTGCGCTTCTCTCGCAAGCTTCCAATATCGCGCAAGTTTCGACCCGCGCTCGGAGGCTTGATGGTCGGTGTGATGGCGCTGTTTGCGCCCGAGGTGATGGGCACAGGTTATGGATGGGTCCAAAAGGCCCTTTCGTCGCACACCCTAGAGGCGATACCGCTGTGGATCGTGGTAACACTGCCTCTTTTGCGTATCATCGCGACGTCATTGTCGATAGGTTCGGGAGGTTCGGGAGGAATTTTCGGGCCTGGGATGGTTATCGGAGCGTTTGTCGGGGCGGGTGCTTGGCGCCTCTTCGAAGGTGTGCTGCCTTCGATGCCTCACTCGCCGGCGGGATTCGTGATCATCGGGATGATGGCGTGCTTTGGCTCGATTTCGCGCGCCCCGATCGCAGTGATGATCATGGTTGCGGAAATGACCGCGAACATGACATCGTTGTTCCCGGCGGTGTTGGCAGTGGGAATCGCGTCGATCATAGTGAATTTGTTTGACGAGACGATATATGAGGCGCAACTTCATGACCGAAGTGAAAGGGTCGACACCGCCTTCTGAACCGAAGGGAGGCGACTTCGCGAGCTTGGGTAGCGGGGCGAGACTCCTTGAGTCGAGGGTGGTGGGCGCAACTCAAGCGGGCATCCGCCAGCTGAGCCGGTCCTCGATTCCAAAGGTGTCCGGTGTGGTGGAAGCTGAGCGACGCGTAAACTTCAGCTACCCTGGTACGGGTGGATGACCGTTTGTCAGTGCTGAGCTGCTTATCGCCTCAGCGAGGTCGTAGTGCCTAAGCCCTGCGGTGGCCTAGGGCGCAGCGTTGCGCGAGCGGATTTTCCCAAAACCAATTAGAGGAGACCGGTCACGTTGCGCTATTCGACCAACCAGGAATACTTTGATCGTGCTGTTGAGCTAATCCCTGGTGGAGTGAACTCGCCAGTACGAGCTTTTAAATCCGTGGGCGGGGGAACGCCGTACTTCGTCGCACGCGGCCAAGGCGCCTATGTCTATGACGTTGAGGGCAAGAAGTACTTGGACTACGTGCAGTCATATGGTGCCTCAATTCTCGGACACGCCCATCCTGGCGTTACCGCGGCGATCGTCGAGGCGGCACAAGCGGGATCGACATTTGGTGCGCCAACCCCCAACGAGGTCTATCTGGCCGAGTTAATTACCTCTAGAGTGCCAGGGTGTGAAATGCTGCGGCTCTGCTCGAGTGGCACAGAGGCAACCATGTCTGCCTTGCGTGTCGCACGCGGCTTTACCTCGCGGTCAAAAATCGTCAAGTTCGACGGCTGTTACCATGGTCACTCGGACGCGCTGTTGACTGGTGGCGGTAGTGGGGTGGCAGCACTATCCCTGCCCGATTCCGCCGGAGTTCCCCATGGTGCTGTTGCCGACACCATGGTGTTGCCCTACAACGAAGTGCCAATCCTCAACGAGAGCGTTGCGGCGGTGATCGTTGAGCCGGTGGCCGCGAACATGAATCTTGTTGAGCCGGAACCGGGATTTCTGGAGGGCCTTCGCCGCGAATGCGATCGCGTGGGTGCTCTGCTTATTTTTGATGAGGTGATAACCGGTTTTCGCGTCGGATACGGCGGCGCCAGCCTTCGCCTTGGTGTGCGCCCTGACTTGTGGTGTTTTGGCAAAGTGATTGGTGGCGGACTTCCCGTTGGCGCCTTTGGTGGGCGAAAGGACGTCATGGAGCAACTTGCCCCGATCGGACCTGTCTACCAGGCTGGGACGTTAGCAGGCAATCCTATAGCTACTGCAGCGGGAATCGCCGCGCTCTCGGCTATGGACGAAGCCGCTTATCTCAAGCTCGAAGGTCGTGCCAAGGCACTCGCTGATGGGTTGGCCAAGGTGCTCGCTGAAGTGGGAATCGCAACGACGATACCGACTTTCGGTCCGCTATTGGGGATCTACTTTATCGACTCCAAGGTTCGCAACTACCAGGAGTCCAAGGCTGCAGCTGCGTCGGGAATTTACCCACTGTTTTTCCACGCCATGCTCAAGCGAGGGGTAGCGTTGGCTCCGGGATCCTACGAGGTTATCTTTCCCTCGCTCGCCCATAGCTGGGAAGATATCGAGTGGACTATTGATATTGCCGGTGGGGCCGCGGGTGAGGTCGCCGAGAGTCTTGCGGGGCACTAAGCGAGCTCTTCGGTCTCGTTTTGCCCAGGTGGATCAAGTGGGCCGCGTCTAGTCGGCGATGTGCTAGGCCATGAACGCGCCGGGGTGGCAATCGACGATAAGGGGATTGTATAACTGCGTGCTACTGTCACCGCCGCGCTTGGCTGTAACGATACCGAAGCATCCAGCAAAGCGACCACCCTGTCGTCGACGCCCCGGTGTTAGGTCTGTCGAAGAAGTGTTTTTCGGAGCGCCCTGGATCGAGCTGCAACTCGATCCCATCCCTTGAGAGTGTCGAGACCGATGTGGTAAAGGTTCTCCCCTAATCCGAAGTGCCCCGGCCGGAGCAGATTGGCCATAATTCTCAGAATCGGCTTCATGACAGTTTCGGAATTAATGCCGAGGCCGACCGCGAAGCGCATGACGGCGGGGTGTCCGATGAGACCCACAAAGGCTCGAGCTAGATGGTAGTAATCGCCATAGTCGCGTTCCAGATCTCTCTCGTAGCGCGAAAGCAGCGCCGGAGTATCGAGAGTTAGCGCATCGGCGAGAACCTCGGCGGCGAGGCGCCCAGTCTCATATCCATAAGCGATGCCCTCGCCATTGAAGGGGTTAATTGATCCGGCAGCATCTCCGACGATGAGGTAATTTGCGCCGACCCGCGGGCCAACCGAAAAGCCCATGGGAAGCTTCCCGCCGGTTCCGCTATAAATCGGATCGTTGATGTCGAGTTGCCACTCTTTGGGGGCGCTTGCTACGAAGGCCTCCATGATTTTGGTAGTGTTGACGTCTTTCCAGCGTCCCAGCGTGGAGAGAAGTCCGATGCCAGCGTTGACACGTCCGTCTCCGAGAGGAAAGATCCAGCCGTATCCCGGCAGTACCTCGCCTTCGGCGGTACGGATGTCGAGATGGGATTCGATA
>JAKASN010000318.1 GCA_021819025.1 Actinomycetes bacterium
TCAAAGAGAGACATAATCAGTTACAGTAAATACCATGCCATCCAAATCGCGCAGTTTCTCTGAATTGATCCATAAGAATGCTGCTCAGGCCAAGCTCATCGACCCTTTGGTGGATCAGGCGATGCACGAAGATCATCGAGACATTACCGGGGGAGCGGCTCGGGCGGGAATTTTTGGACTGTCGGACGGACTAATTTCCAATACCACCTTGATTCTCGGTGTCGCTGGCGCGCATCCCGCCGCGGGGCTGGTGAGGCTTGCCGGCCTCGCCGGACTAGTTGGCGGGGCCTTTTCTATGGCGATTGGTGAATACGTCTCGATGTCAGCCCAGCGGGAGCTCTTCGAGCGCGAAATAGCCATTGAAGCCGCTGAGATCAAAGGGCGGCCCGAAGGCGAGCGGCGAGAGCTGGCAAGGATCTATGAGTCGCGTGGGGTGCCGCGAGAACTTGCTGAGCAGTTTGCTGCGCACATCATGCTCGATCCCGAGCTTGCACTCGCCACTCATGCCAAGGAAGAGCTCGGCATTGACCCTAATTCCATCGGCTCGCCGATCCAGGCAGCGGTCTCGTCGTTCTTGGCGTTTGCCCTTGGCGCGGTGATCCCCTTGTCGCCGTGGTTTTTCACTACCGGATCGACAGGGGTGGTGATTTCGGTGATCGTTGCAGTGGTGGCCTCGGTAGTCATTGGAATTGGCCTCTCGTGGGCTACGGGTCGCTCGGTGCTGCGTACGGTGTTGCGTCAAGTTCTTCTTTCAGCAGTTGCCGCCAGTATCACCTTCACGGTGGGAAGACTCATCGGGTTCTCAGCGGGATAGTGCTGTGCGGTGATCTAGGGCCCCTGTGTGTCGGGGTGATGGGTGACTGGGTCTTTGGGATCGCTGGCGATGCTTTGGTTGTCGGCTGAATCGAGCGCAACCAACTTGGCGGGCAAGGATCAGGAACTTTTCTCGCAAAGAGGCGCCGAATTTATCGTGCCCTTAAGCCTTTCTGCACCGATGGCCCCTGAAATGGCCTTGTAATATGCTCAAGTGCCGCCGCGATGCCAACAACTTGGACCGTGGTGTTTTGACAAAATCGACTTGGTGCGCCGAGTTTTTCGTTTCCCGGCTTTGGGGTGAGGCAGGGCAATTGATTTAGGACACTGGCGCGACATCTTTCACGTAAGCGGTGTCAAAATGGTCAGCGCGAAACCCAAGGTGCTCGTACATCGCGATGGCATTGTGGTTGTCCGAATCGACATATAGCATCGCAATCGGAACCGAGAGGGATGCGAGAAGGTTGAGGCCCGCAATACACATCTTGCGGCCGAGACCCTTTCCCGCAAACTCTGGATCTACGCCGATGACGTATATCTCACCGAGAGTGGGCTCGGATTCGCTGTGGATCTTGGTCCAACAGAAGGCGACGAGGCGGTCACCGTGGAAGTGGAGCAGGAAACCGGAAGGGTCGAACCAGGACTCTGCCTGGCGCTTGGATAGGGTCTCGAGATTCCAGCCGCCTTGTTCGGGGTGGTTGGAAAAGGCGAGGTTGTTGACCCTTAGCCACGCCATTTCGTCAATCCCAACTCGGAACGGCCGGGTTTCGATTGCGGCATTGGTGAGTTCATCTTCAAGCGGCAAGGACCGTCGCATCTGAATTAGCCGCCTCCCCTGGGCGAATCCCGCGTTGTTGAGTGATTCGATGATCTCGGTGTTGCAATGCGGAAGCCACACGTGCACATGGCCGCCGCCCTGGTGCGCGATTTCGTCGATTGAGCGATCTAAGAGGGCGCGCGCGATTCCGGTCTCTGCATTGCGTGCCAGTGGATGCACCACGAGTTCTAGAGCCCAGGTCTGGTTGCCGGTGGAGATTTGGGCGTAACCAAGGAGCTGGGCCGATCTCCTCCGCCGCGCGGTGAAGCCGTATACCCCTTTTCGTCCGCCGTGCACCAAGTCAAGCCAGGCGTGATCTCCGAGGGCTTTGTGCTTGTCGAAGGCTTCCGCATCGGCCGCTAGCTTGGCGATATTCTCGATGTCTTCCTCGGCAACGCGTCTGGCTATGACTAGATCTTCCATGTTGAGAACCCTAGTGGAGCTCGACAGCCCTTGGCTTGAAGGCGTGGTTTGGCTCTCAACTCTGATGTAATGGGGGGTTTTTGGACTACAGTCCAGCTGGTTGCTCATTATGTCACTTTGTGTGGAATTCTGAAATTCGTGTACTTTTCGTGAAACTTAGCTTGGCCTTATGTATAATTCGATACTGAGGTGCTGGTCTCTTTGGCCAGGGCCCCTTTCGCGCAATGGAGGAGTTGCCTAAAAACAACTTTCTAAAGTTGTGCGATATTTGATTCGAAACCTTGTGTGGCGCCTGGGGAATGGCCTCATATTTTGCAGGCCGCTTTGCATTGATGTTTCTACAAAAGGAGACCTAATGGATAAATTGACGCGGTTTTTGCGACGCCACCACGAAGGTGACGAAGGATTTACCCTTATTGAATTGATGGTCGTCGTTCTGATCATCGGAATCTTGGTGGCAATTGCGGTGCCGACGTTCTTGGGTGCGAGGAATGGTGCAGAAAATAGGGCGGCAGAGTCGAGCGTGCGCAACGCGCTTACGGCAGCTAAGGTGTATTATACTAACAACAATGGCTATAGCGGTATAACTTCTGCGGCGGTGAGCGCTCTGGAGCCGTCGCTTAATTATGGTGCAGTCACGTTGGCTGACGCCAATACGGTGGCAATTACGGCTGTTACTGCAACTCCGAATGGAGTGTGCATTTCTGCAGCGTCACACACCGGCAATGTCTACTCTGCTATCGATAACGGAACCGGTGCCGTGCTGTACTACGAAGCGGTGAGTACAACTGGTGCTCTCGCTACGGATCCGTGTATAGCGGTCGCTACGTCGTATCCGACTGCGGGCACCGGAGTCGGTGCCTGGAATAACAACACCACTGGCGCAGGTTGGTAAAACGACCTTGGATGGCTAAAGTGATTTAGCAACTTGGGTGAAGGGCATGCTTAACATGGTGGATACCATGTTAAGCATGCCTATTTGTGCTTGTTTGATCCCGTGAGCGACCTAGAGATGTGACTATGGCGCGCCCTTGACCGCAAGCTGAAAGAGATGCACCGGCAGCTGGCGAGCGTTATAGCGTATCTCGATATCGGCGGTTCCCGTACGGGCAGAGGAGAGAATTGCGTGGGCACGGCCGCCAAGATGTCGGGTCGGCCAGCTCGGTGTGGCGAATGTAGATTGCTTTGCATGTGGCTTTGCGTGCCACATGGTCGGTGTCGGTCCCAACACTGAAATCTCACCTGTTGGCTTGGTGGCGTTTTAAAAGCGCTGGCGACCACCGATTATTCAGTCGAAAGCCGAAGCCACGGTGCTGCTGTCACATGCCCGGTATGCAGTTCCTAGTGTCCTAAGTGATATGCGATTGATGAAGGTTTGGCCCTTCGGAGCCGCCCTGCGGGGAAGGCTTCAAACTGCCGTGTGCTGCGTTGGCTGAAGACCGTCGTGGTGAGCGACACGGAAAGGGCGCACATGATGCGTCGGGTGGGGATCAGGAAAACGGTGCGCCGTCTCGGTTACGAGATCGCTGTTGAAGTGTCGTTATCTGATGAAGTGGCACCAAAACCAAGGCATATCTGGAGTGCTTTGGGATGAGCCTGTGGGGGTGTCCGCTTATTGGCCAGGCGGCGTCCGGCATGGAAGGCGACGTGAGCCTGATCTGCTGCTGTCGCATGGAACGTGGGGTGCGCCGGGATAAACCGGCACGAGGAAAGGGATGAGAACGCCCGACATCGAAGGTATAGCGAACCACGGTGGCCCCGAGTCATGCGTCGGCATCTTGATTATT
>JAKASN010000319.1 GCA_021819025.1 Actinomycetes bacterium
CGAGCGAGATGTTGATGCGTTGTAATCCTGCTTTTTTGAGATCATGCGCCAAGCTCGTGAGGGTCGCGCCGTTGGTGGTCATCGCCAAGTCGACCGGCCTATCGCTCCCGGGTATGCGCAGTGTGGCGAGGCGTTCTACCAAGAGGGGCAGCTGGGCTCGTACGGTGGGCTCGCCACCGGTAAGGCGTATTCCCGTGAAGCCATAACCCTCGACACAAAGGCGGGCAATGCGGTGGATCTCTTCAAAGGTGAGGACGTCTTCGCGAGGCACCCAAAGCATTCCCTCGGCTGGCATGCAGTATAGACACCGGAAGTTGCACCTATCAGTAATCGATATGCGGAGGTCCTTGATGGTGCGATTGTAAGGATCCTGCAGCGCTCGGAGTTCCATGGTAGGTTTCATCCTAGCCCATCGGCAGTGATAGGTGACAAGATATCGCTGGGCGGAATCTTCCCCATCAGTGCCTCGAAGTGAGCGGGTCGAGTTGCATTACCATGACACGATCCCCGGCATCGAAACCATCGCCATCGGGGGTGATGGCAAGCGCATTGGAGCGAGACATCTCATGAAGCATATGGGATCCTTGTTTGTCTAGCGAGGTCACTTGAAGCGACCCGGACTCGTCGACTTCGAGAAGGCTGCGAACAAAGTGCGTCTTGCCGTCCCGGTGCCGCCTATAGCCGTTGGTGGCGGTTGCCGCGAGCGACGGTGCATGCAGGTCAAGATATCCGTGCATCTTCTTGATGGCGGGGCGGACAAAGAGTTCGAAGCTCACCATCGCCGAGACGGGATTGCCTGGCAGTCCAAAGACGGGTGTGGTGCCGATCGTTCCGAAGGCGAATGGCTTTGCCGGCCTAATGGCGATCTGCATCCAACGCATTTGCCCGCCTGAAACTTCGCTTAGCACCGCCTTGGTGTAGTCGAAGTCACCGACGCTGACGCCTCCTGAAGTCACGATAGCGTCAAGATCGGCAGCCGATGACACAAATGCCTTGCGCAGAGCCTCTGGGTCATCCGCAATCACCCCCAGGTCGATCACTTCTACTCCAGCACCGCTGAGAATTGCCATAAGGGAATGACGGTTGGAGTCGCGAATCTCTCCGGGATTCAAGGGGCGACCGGTGTCGACGAGCTCGCTTCCGGTGGAGATCACTCCGACGCGCGCGCGACGGTAAACGGGGACTTTGGCATATCCCACCGAGGCAAGCACCCCAAGGTGCGCCGCCCTTAGAACGGTGCGTTCCGGGAATAGCAAGCTGCCGGGCGTGATGTCTGAGCCTTGACGCCGAATGTTGTCGCCCGGCGAAACCGGAGATGAGAAGGTGATGTAATCCCCTTCGACGATGACATCTTCTACCATCACCACGGCATCTGCGCGCCGGGGAATGACTGCGCCGGTCATGATGCGCAGCGCGGTTTTGGGAGCTGCGATCTCGCTAGGGGGATCGCCCGCAGCAACGGTGCCGGCGACCCGAAGGCGCACCGTGCCCGCGGGATCCGCCTCGAGATCGCTTGTACGTATTGCAAAGCCGTCGACTGCGGTGTTATCAAATGGTGGGATTGCTTCCTCGGCCACTATGGCGGCCGAGGTGCAAAGATCGAGGCACTCATCCAGCGGCACCGCCATCGCCCGCAAGTTGGAGACGCGTTCTAAGACGTGGTTCTGGGCTTCAGATAGTGGGATCATCATCAATTGAATCTAGCCCGTCGTATCGAAGCGTTGACGGGCCTGTTAAAGCAGGGACTTCTCGGTCCGCAAGACGAGCTAGCAAGTCGGAGTCGCCAGCGATTACTTCAGCGAGCACTTCGCGGAACGCCTCTCCGAGATCGCTTCGCCGTAGAGCTATCTCGATGGTGGCACGAAGATAGTCGAGTTTATTGCCTATGTCGTATCGACGTTCGGAGGTAATCAGGCCGTAGGCCGCTTGCCATCCCAACAAGATCTGGACCGCGTCGGTGAGTTGTATCTCGCCGTTTACCCCCGCTGTCGTGGCTTCGATCGCTTCGAAGATCTCAGGGGTAAAGATGTATCTCCCGGTAACCGCGAGATCGGAGGGGGCCTCCTCGGTGCGCGGCTTTTCCACGATGCTTGAGATCCGGACGAGATCGTCAGCAACCGGCTCGGGAACTACGCAGCCATAGAGATGGATGGAGCTCATCGGGACGTGCTGCAGCGCGAGCACCGAGCGGCCATGGCGGTAGAACTGATTGAGCATGCTGGTAAGAAGGGTGGAGCGACCGTCAGTTATGTCGTCGGCGAGCAGGACTGCGAAGGGCTCATTGCCAACATGGGCCTTGGCGGCGTGGATCGCATGTCCGAGACCCTTAGGGTCGCCTTGGCGTACGTAGTGGATCTCAGCCATGGAGTTGATCTCGCGTAGTGCTGCCAGCTCTTCGAGCTTATTTCCCTGTTCAAGGTAGTATTCCAGCTCGAAGGAGCGGTCGAAGTGGTCTTCAATGGATCGCTTGGAACGGCCTGTGACGATGAGGATATCGTCGAGCCCTGCCATGAGGGCCTCCTCCACCACGTATTGGATTGCCGGTTTGTCCACCACGGGAAGCATCTCTTTGGGCTGTGCTTTGGTGGCGGGCAAAAAGCGCGTGCCGAGTCCCGCTGCGGGAATCACTGCCTTACGGACTTTCTTCATCGCGCCTTCCCTTTGGTCCTAGCCAGAATCTTAACTCGATTGACGAGGTCCAAGAATTTCCATTGGAGTTTCTCGGAATCTAGTCTGGAGACGGCCCATCGGCTCCCGGGAAAGGCTTTTCTCTGAGCAAAGTGGTGGCTTTTGTCACTGTGGAAGAAGGATCCAGCCGCACGCGGATGAAAGAACTCGCTCCTGGCGTTGCTTCGACTAGAATTAGCACTCATAAGTTGAGAGTGCCAAAAGCGCATTGGGAGTATCGATGCCGAAATACGAATATCTTTGCAAGGTATGCGGTCACAGTTTCGAGGTGAACCAGTCCTTCACCGACGATCCTTTGACGGTCTGTGATGTCTGTGGGGGCGAACTGAGAAAGGTCTTTGGCAGTATCGGCATCACCTTCAAGGGAAGCGGCTTCTATCGCAATGACTCCAAGGCCACCGCGACTTCCACGCGTTCATCCACGTCGGCCTCGGCGAGCGAATCGAGCGGAAATGGCAGTGCTTCTCAGCCGAGCGCTGATTCGAGCGCACCTTCGTCTACCCCGGCTGCTGAGCCCAAATCAGCCCCTGCCCCGAGTGCTGCGCCGGTCGCCGGCTCTTGAAGTTCCGCTAGGCATTTCCGCGCTGGTGGGCCCCAGTTTTCGCTGGAGGCCATCTTCGTTGCGAGTCGATCCAAGCTTAACTACACTGCGCGATCAATCCCGTCCCGGATCCCTTGGGACGCAGTTCTGCGCGAAGGTGACTGCTCCGCGAAGGCGGAACGTTTATCGCAATGATGCCGCGAGGCGTCCTTGATAAATCTTTAGTTATCTTTGATTGCGTGCCGCTCGCACGAGCGCTTCAAAGAGCGACTTGTCGTCTCCCACTTCCGGGTGCCACTGAACCGCGATGAGGAACGGGTATTGAGGATCTTCGATAGCTTCAATTGTGCCGTCGTCGCTGCGAGCCGCGATGGCAAGGTTCTGCCCCAACACATCGATCGCCTGATGATGGTGGGCGGGAACCTCGACGGTAGTCTCGCCGATGATCTCCGCAATGTGGCTGGTGGCTTCGAAGACGACCTTGTGTCGACCGAAGCCGCCTGGGACACTGTCATGCTCTTGGTTGCCAACCACGTCGGGCAAATGCTGGTGAAGGGTTCCACCGCGAAGCACATTTAGGATCTGTAGGCC
>JAKASN010000320.1 GCA_021819025.1 Actinomycetes bacterium
CGCTTAGGAGAAGGCCTTGATCGCGCGCGTCGAGGAACCTCCCTAGAGTCATCGAGAATCCGCGCTCTACCCCGCCTTTGCGGCTCTTAGCCAATACTTCTAGGAGTTCGGACCGCAGAGGCTCAGCAACTTTGGCAGGATCGTAGAACTCCATGCGATAGCCGTAGTTGCGCATACGGTTCACCGCTTGGCGCAGGCTCTTATTTCGCTTGCCGTCGAGGTGGAACTCTTGTATTGGCACTACCGCTTCGTCACCAACGTACATGGTATGGTAGCCATCGGCGGCATAGGTGGGTAACCAATTTTCGCCAGCTCCGAGCACGCAAATTGTCCACCCATTGGCGTAGGCGAAGTGTTTGAACTCGCCCCATGCCTGTCTTGAGGTAGCTTCGGGCCCGATTGGGTCGGGTGAGACTAAGGCAATGGTTCCAATCACTGCGTAGGCAACGAGGGTGTTATAGGCGGTAAAGAAACGTTTATCGTCGCGAAGCGCAAAATAGTCCAGGGTGGAATTTGAATATTTAGCGACGATCTCTTGTGGGCTCAGCGCCGGTCGTCCAGGAAGATGGAGACGTGCTACTCGCCCTTCGACAACCGGTCGGAATGCCTGAAATAGTAGCAGAGCAAATAGCAACAGTGAAGAGTAACCGAGAGCAGGTGAGAGGAAGATGTCTATTCCATGCGGGAGGGCGATTGAGGAAATTCCCACCATTCTTTCAATAACCGCTTGGATCCCCGCCACCCAACTCAGCGGATAGTGCTCATCAAATACCACGAGATCCGCCCTCAAGGTCACGATGCCGGCGATCATTATAAGGATCCACCCCAAGGGAACTCTCCACAGCCCTCTTGCCAATGGGGTCTTGTTCGATGGCGCCGAGAAAGCTTTGCGAGAGGCAAGCAAAAAGACGACAAGTATCGCGAGAAGGGCGGACTCTTCGAAGTCGCCCCCCTTGAGAAGGTTGGTTACCATTGCGGCTGCGGAGATGGTCAAGGCGAGATAGTAGGCGATGCGCTGCCCTCTGCGCAGACCGCTTGAGAGAGCCAGCAAGCCTACTGCTTCCATTGCGGTCAGGGCGTTGGCGGTTTCGCTTACTGCGATAGGAAGAAATTCCGTGAGAAGGGCTAGGCGGCTCCTCAAAGGAGGGGTAAGCGCTGAGATCAAATTGATAAGGCCGATAAAAAAGACCGCAGCTGCGGCGATGCGGCGAGGACGGTTGAAATTCAATCCGCGCTCTTCTTCGCGGGCGTAGTTTTCGCCGCCTGGATAGTAGGCAAGAATCCTCAACCCCGAGGTGTGGTCACGGAATCCTATGGTAACGATACGCTCGGTGAAGCTTCCCAGCCGCTTGTCCTCGCTGAGGGAGTAGAGGCGCACCCGTATCTTCGCGCCAGGTTGAATCTCGAGCCATGTGCACTGCATCACCGGTTGGAAGACCGCGGGGAGACCGAGTCGTGCGGGTTTCTCCCGGTAGGTCATTGCGATGGCACCGGTTGCGCAGAAAAATCCTTCGCTGAGGTCACTCAGCTCGGCATTGAGACTGTTCCCGGAAATAAAGCCAGTCGCACCTCTGGAGAGCTCCTCGGTAGCGGCGATTCGCGCCCCAATATTTGGGTTCGGACTTGCGGGACTCGTCGGCTGAGGGCTCTCGATGAGACCAATGTAGGTGCGCCGTGCTATCCATGTCGCCAACGCGAGCACGAGGATGGCGTCAAGTATGGTGGCTCCTGCCGCAGCCTGCAGAAATGGAGCGACCGTAAAGATCCTGTGTTTGAAGTGGCCAAGAGCAGGGATGGCGAAGATGAGTGGAAGCTTGAGAAGAAAGGCGAAGAGGATTGGGGCGATAAGCCAGGGTAGGTAACGCATCGCCTTGCGATAGAAGACGCGCGAGGCGATAAAGCGCGACATGGCGCTCGGATCGTCGACGAGGTCCATCCCCGCTAGCCAAGTTGCTCGAGAAGCGACGGAAGGGGCGATTTCGCCGACGAGATGCGAAACCCACGGCGTGTCGGCTTGTGCATAAGGGTCGCGTGGCGCGCTCCGGGACTCGAACTCTCGCCCTGAGACCACCTCGACCCGACCCGACCCGTCACCAGTCTCGATCTCTAGGCTGAACTCGAGTGCAATACGCGCTCCGAAGAGGGCGCCCAGTTCGTCTTGCATGCGCGCGTTCCACGCGAGATGGTTATCTCGGGAGCCAGGGATGATGTAGAGTGCGAAGCCACGCAGCTTCACCAAGCGGTAAAGCTCCTCAAAAAAGGCGCCATGTTTTTTGATCAGGTCACAGAGGCTCTCGTCGGTCTGCGAAAAGAGTAGATCGAAGAGATTGCCGGCAAAGATGATCACGCCAGGTCCGTCCACGGTACGGAGATAGTTGTTGAACTTTACGATTTCCCTGCGCCGCTCAGGGTCGAATCGCCCGATGAATACGTCAGAGGCTACCAAGACGCGATGGCCGATGGGCACCTCAATTACGTCCAGGGCAGGGCAGTCTCTCTTTAACTGTCCGACACCTTGGTCGACTCCGAGCACCAGCTCACATGCGGTTTCGAATTCTCCCGTTTCCAAAGAGTGTGTATCCACGACAAATTTCCGCACTATGGGTTGACAAATATAAGCTAATCGAATGAGGCGAGTGTCGGGTGGATGCTCGCAGGTAGATCGGATCGCCGTTGAAATGACAAAACCGAAAGAGGGCTTTTTTTCTAATTGGCTTTATCGTGATGGAGATGCCATCTCTCCCGAAGTGGTGATCTTTGACATCGACGGAGTCTTAGCCGATGCATCGGCTCGCCAGCACTTCGTACGAGGGTCTCGACCAGATTGGGAGGGTTTTTTCAACGCCTGCAACGACGATCCCCTCATTGACGAAGTCGCCGAGTTGCTCAAAGTCATCGATGGAAAGTTTTCCGTGGTTCTGCTCACCGGGCGACCAATCTCAGTCCAGGAAAAGACACGAAATTGGATTGAACATCATGAAATTCGTTGGGACCTTCTGATAATGCGCAATAGCGGGGACTACTCTGCAGCCCGCAACTTCAAGCGGGGCGAGATTGTCAAGCTCCGTTCACACGGGATGACCCTCAGATTGGGCTTTGAAGACGATGCCCGAAACGTGGAGATGTTTACCGAGGAGAAGGTCCCTTGCATATACCTCCATTCGGGCTACTACTGATGTCGCGGTCAGTCCCGGAAATTATTGACTTGGAGCGGTATCTCGAAGTCGGCTTCCTTGATCTTTTGAATAACCACTTGGAGGTCGTCGCGCTTCTTGCCCGACACGCGGAGCGAGTCTCCTTGGATCGAACCCGATACACCCTTGAGGTTAAGGTCCTTGATGAACCTATTGATTGCCTTAGCTTTCTCGGTTGAGATTCCTGCCACCAGTTTGAACGTCTGGCGCGCAGAGCCCCGAGAACCTTCGATTACGGGACCCCGGTCGAGCGCTTTAAGCGAGACGCCGCGCTTCACAAGCTTTTCCTCTAGCACCACCACCAGGGCGCGGAGGCGGTCTTCTGAGGACGACTCAAGCTTGAGCTCGGTCTCGGAAAACTCGATTTGGGAACCAGTGTCCTTGAAGTCGAAGCGCGTCGAAGCCTCGCGGTTGGCTTGGTCGACGGCGTTGCGTACTTCCTGGAGGTTTACTTCTGATACGACATCGAATGTAGGCACGCTCATATAGGATATTCCAATCAACGTGGGTCGGTGCCCGAGTGGCCAAAGGGAGCAGACTGTAAATCTGCCGGTTATGCCTACGTAGGTTCGAATCCTACCCGGCCCACTCCACGATGTGGAACTCAATGACGACGATTAGAT
>JAKASN010000321.1 GCA_021819025.1 Actinomycetes bacterium
GGCGTCAATACCTTCATGAATTCGACACCGTCATCCTTTTCTATCCGGGCAAAGATCATCTCGAATTGCCGATAAGCCATCCTAGCGAGGCAACGCTAACCCCCTAAGCCAAGCGCGGGAGAAGCCCACTCGCTAAGAGCGCGCCAAATCCGGAGTTGACGAACGCCCTTCTAAGCGACAAAGAGCATCTCGGCGACGAGGGCACCTTGGGAGCCGAGACGATAAATCCCCACGAGATCGCCCGATGCGAGCGCCGATGTAGCGGCGCGCTCTACAAAGATCGCGACGTGCCTCTCGGCTTCCACCGTCCCCGAGGCGATCTCGCCGAGGGGAATCTCGTGGCCGTGGCGAGCGCGGGCCAAGGTGTCCGCAGAGATAAAGGCAATAGCAAAGTTCCCCAACACCACCTCTAGGGGCAAGAAACTCTGCGCAGAGAAGTCTTCCAGCGGCACCGCGCTTTCGATATCAAAGCCATCTGATTGCAAGCGCCGCAATTGCACCAGATGGCCCAAGGTGCCCAGGCGCCGCGCCACCTCTTCGGCCAAGGTCCGCACATAGCTGCCCCTAGAGCACTCCACCTCCATGGCGATGAGCTCGCCTTGGGGAGCCACAACTCTCTCTAAGCTCATCGCAAAGACCTCGATCTCCACCGCAGCAAGCTCCACGGCACGCCCTTGGCGGGCCAAGACGTGACTGGGCACCCCAGCGATCTTCTTGGCCGAATACGCCGGGGGAACCTGGAGCTGACGTCCCCGCATTGCGGCGGCCACCTCCTCAAGATCAGCATCGCTAAAGAGCGGCACTAAGGACTCTGCGATCACCTCGCCGGTGAGATCCGCGGTGTCGGTGGCCGCGCCGAGCGATATTAGCGCCCCATAGCGCTTGGGACCCGAGTGCAGGAGGGGAAAGAGCCGCGTGGCGCGTCCCACTGCGACTACGAGCACTCCGGTAGCAAAAGGATCCAGAGTGCCGCTATGGCCGGCACGTTTGTTTCTGGCAATGCGGCGCACTCTCGAGAGCACGCCATTGGAGGTGATACCCGCTGGCTTGTCGACTACCGCCACGCCAAAGTCGACGCGCGAGCCCTCAGTCGAGCCGATATCTTCAGCCACGGTTAATTCTGATCGGCGAGGTCGTCTTCACCGAGATCGAGCTTCCTCAAGATCGACTCGATCTTGATGCCGCTTTCGATGGCGGGGTCGGAAATGAACTCCAGCAGCGGGGTACGCTTGATGCGCATCTGCCGGGCGATCTCGGCCTGAAGGCGGACCCGATTGGACTTGAGCCATTCGCTGAGATCTGCGCTGATGTGGTCAAAATAGACTCGTGCGCGGCGAAGATCGGGATCGACCACCACCGACGTCACCGTAGCTACGTCCTCCGAACTCGTCCCCTCGTAGAGGCGCTCCAAGCTCGCCGCGATGATGCGCTGGATCTCCGAGGAGACGCGCTCGGTTCGCGCATAGCCATGTTGGGACGACCAAGAAACGCGCTTTTGCATCAGATCACCTCCCCAAAGGGAAATACCACTGCAACTAGGCGAACCTAGGAGCGGGGTATTTCCCGCTCCTCGAAGGTCTCGATGATGTCGCCGGCGTGCAGATCCTGGAAGTCGGAGAGGCCCACGCCACACTCGAATCCCGCTTGCACTTCGCGGACGTCGTCCTTGAAGCGCCGCAGGGAAGTGACGCTCCCCTTCCAGATCACCACACCGTCGCGAAGGAAGCGAACTTTGCTGCCTCGGGTAATACTTCCGTTTTGCACCAAGCAACCCGCCACAGCCCCCACCTTGGGCACCCTGAAGACTTCACGCACTTCGGCTTCGCCGGTGACCACTTCCTCGTACTCGGGAGCGAGGATGCCGACCATGGCCGCCTCGATCTCTTCGAGCATCTTGTAGATGATCTCATAAGTGCGCACTTCCACGTGCTGGGCTTCAGCGGCCTCGCGGGCACGGCGGTCGGGCCGCACGTTGAAGCCGATGATGGTCGCCTTGGAGGCGGCCGCCAGAGAGACGTCGTACTCGTTGATGCCGCCCACCGCGCGGTGGATGATCGAAAGCTTCACTTCGGGACGCTCGAGCTTCTTGAGGCTCTCGGTTACCGCCTCCAGCGAGCCTTGCACGTCCGCCTTGAGAATGACGTTGAGGGTGGCAACTTCGCCACGCTTGATCTGCTCGAAGAGGTCTTCGAGCTTGGCTCCCGGCGCCGCGCCGGCTTGGGCGGAGAGGCCGGCAAGACGGATGCGCTGCTCGCGCAAGCTTCCGATCTGTCGGGCCACCCCAAGCTCTGAGGTCTCGCGGAATTCGTCTCCGGCGCTGGGTACTTCAGAGAAACCTAGCACTTGCACTGGGGTCGAAGGCTCGGCGGAAGTCACTGGCTTGCCAGCTTCATCGATAAGCGCCTTTACCCGACCAAATGCCGGACCGGCCACCAGGGTGGTACCGACTTTGAGAATTCCCTGCTGCACGATGACCGTTGCCACCGGGCCGCGACCCGGATCCAGGTTGGCTTCGAGAACCACGCCCTTGGCCCGTCCATGGCGCGTCGCCTTGAGCTCCATGACGTCTGCGAGCACCACTAGCTGCTCGAGCAAGTCGTCCACACCGAGGTTTTGCAGTGCCGAGACTTCAACGGTGATGGTATCGCCACCCCAAGCTTCGGGAACCAAGCCCAACTCGGAAAGCTGCTGCATCACGCGATTGGGATCGGCATTGGGACGGTCGATCTTGTTGATCGCCACCACGATGGGGGCGCCCGCCGCCTTGGCGTGGTTGATCGCCTCGACGGTTTGAGGCATCACGCCGTCATCGGCTGCGACAACCAGCACCACGATATCGGTCACCTGGGCGCCGCGTGCGCGCATCGCGGTGAAAGCTTCGTGGCCGGGAGTATCGATGAAGGTGACGAAGCGGTCGCCAACCATGGCGCGATAGGCGCCGATGTGCTGGGTGATCCCACCCGCCTCTTTGGCCACCACGTTGGTCTCGCGGATGCGATCCAAGAGCTTGGTCTTGCCGTGATCGACGTGCCCCATCACCGTTACCACCGGAGCGCGAGGCTCCAAGTCTTCGGTGGAAGCTTCGTCGCTACCGGCAAAGTACTTCGCGTAGAGTTCCGCCTCTTGCTCTTGTCCGGGATCGACAAGCTTGACCCTCGCGCCGATCTCGGCGGCGAAGAGCTCGATGGCGTCGTCGGAAAGAGTCTGTGTGGCGGTAACCGGCTCGCCTTGGAGAAGCAAGAAGCGCACCAGATCTCCCGCAGAGCGATTCAGCTTGGGGCCGACCTCTTGGGCGGAGGATCCCCGCTCGATGATCACTTCGTTCTCAGGAACCGGGGCATTGGAGGGGATATAGGAGGTGACTTGAGTCGGCTCGAGCTCTTCCATGTTCTTGCGCGAACGTCTCTTGGAGGAGCGCTGTGTGGGGCGCCCCCGATTGATACCGGGGCCTTTACCGACGAAGGGGCTCGCCGGTGGAACGCCACCGCCGCCTCCGGCTCCACCTCTACCTGCGTATCCACCACCGGTGCGAGGGGCGAAGGAGGTTCCACCTCCGCGGCGGTCTCCGCTAGGAGTACCTCCGGGCCCACCCTGGCCGGTTCCGGTGCGCGGAGCTCCGAAGCTCGAGGGGCTGCGAGGGGGATACCCTCCCGTGCCGCCGCCTCCGCCCGCCCGGTCTCCCGCTCCACGGGGAGCTCCTGGAGCTCCTCCTGGGGTACGCCCGGTGTTATAGGGCTGGCGCGCTTGGTACTCTCCGGGAGCACCGCGGTTGACGCCTTGTCCGGCGGGACGCGGTGTCCGATCTGCGAAGTTG
>JAKASN010000322.1 GCA_021819025.1 Actinomycetes bacterium
AAATCCCACACCTCGACTTGGAGAAGGTCCGAGCTCGACGCCACTTCGGCGGCACGAGCGGCAAATGCGCTCGGCGTCAAACTGCACGCCGGCTCGTTCACCAAGTCCCTCGCCAAACAGCTGGCTTGAGCAACCGCTTCGCCGAGAGCAATCTCAGTTTCAGCACCAATACTCTCAGCGAGCGTTGCCACAAAGGTCACTTTGCGAACTTGCGAAGCTTTGGCAAGGTCATCGGGGTTCGTTCGATATTTATTGAACGAGTAGCTTCCCAGAATGAATCCCTCGGTAAGGTAGCGCATTGCCATAGGCCCTAAGTCTTCAAGATCGCTCCCAATCACCATCGAGACGGTCTCAAAGCGTGCCACCGCGCGGGCCGCCTGGGCCCCGGCGACGCGCACTCTATCCGCGTCTTCCACTCCGTCACCGAGTCCGACCAGCACCACCGGAACAGATCCAGAACGCGGTATCGTCACCTCAGTGCTCTCTGCTCCGGAGAAACCTAGCTCCTCAACTCCAAATGAAGCCGCAGAGGCGCCATCCAAGGAGACAAGGGGCTCCTCCAGGGACCCCTTTGAAAGCAACTCAACGCGAACTGCGGCAGTTGGGTCGAGCTCCGAAGTGCTTAGAAATTCAATCTTGGCCATTAGTTCTCTCCCCAATTACTCTCGATACTCGGTCAATATCTCCCCGGCGCACCGCCATCGCGGCGTACCGACTCACTCTCTTCAATCAGCAACCTTAGCGGAGCTGCCAGAGTCAACTTCCTTGGCAAGAAGATGGTGATTTTCCTGCCAGCGCGCCAGAGTCCATACCAAATCTGAAAGTCGGTTGAGATACATTCCCACCCTGGAATCAGGCATTTGCGCAACCAAAGAGACGCTCAAGCGCTCCGCGCGCCGGATCACCGTCCTGGCAACGTCCAGAGACGCTGAAACCTTGTTCTCGCCCGGCACGACAAACTCTTTGGGCATCTCGAAAAGCGCTTGAACATTATCGATGGTCTCCTCCAAAGAGCTCACCATCTCCAAACTCACTAAAGACTTTCCCTCCTTGAGCTTTCCGCGAGAAGACTCCGAAGTGGCAACTTCGGCCATGAGAACCCAGAGGTCTCGCTCTAAGACAACGAGGATCGAATCTAGCTGCGATCCTCGTTCGAGGTGGGATCGCGCCATGCCTAGCGCCGCTTGGGCTTCATCGACGGCACCATTTAGCTCGATGCGAATCGAGTCCTTGGCGACCCGACCTCCATAAAGTAGGCCGGTGGTACCATCGTCGCCTTTCTTGGTATAGATCTTCACGGCTCCAAGCTATCGCGCCACCCTCCGATTCGCTTCATGGAGATACTCAACTAGCCTAAATAGCACAGCCATGAGTAAATACCTCGATCTAATCAAGCAACGCGTCGTGATCTTTGACGGCGCAACCGGGACCAACCTTCAACTCGCGAACCTCGAAGCTGCCGACTTCGGTGGCCCGGAGTATGAAGGGTTAAATGAGCACCTGGTATTGACCCGCCCCGACGTCGTTTCCAACCTTCACGCCAGCTTCTATGACGCGGGTGCTGACGTGGTCGAGACCAATAGCTTCGGCTCCTTCCCCGTGGTGCTCTTCGAATATGGCATCCCGGAGGCGACTTTCGAACTCAACTTCCAGGCCGCCAAACTTGCTCGCGCTGTTGCGGATGACTTTGAGACCCCCTCGAGGCCGCGCTTTGTCGCCGGATCAATGGGTCCTGGCACCAAGCTTCCATCTTTGGGCCAGATCTCTTTTTCCGAACTCTCCAGCGGCTACCAGGAACAGGCGCGAGGTCTGATCGCGGGCGGAGTGGACCTCCTTCTCGTCGAAACGGTCTATGACCTTCTTGGCGCCAAAGCGGCGATAATAGGCGCTCGGGCGGCGATGGCCGACGCCGGAATCTATCTGCCGATTCAAGTGCAAGTAACCGTGGAGATTACTGGGAGAATGCTTCCGGGAACCGAAATCGGGGCGGCACTGATTTCATTGCGAGCCCTCGATATCGACGTAATCGGAATGAACTGCGCCACCGGTCCCACCGAAATGGGCGAACACCTCCGCTATCTCACCCAAAACACCTCTCTTCCGGTCTCCGCACAACCCAATGCCGGCCTGCCCTCAGTGGTTGAGGGCAAGATGCACTATGACTTGACCCCAGATGATCTCGCGCGCCATCAACGCCGATTTGTCGACGAGATGGGTGTAGGTATCGTGGGCGGGTGTTGTGGGACGACTCCAGAGCACATCCGTGCACTTGCCGAAGCGGTGACGGGACGCCAGGCGAAATCACACACCTTTGATGCCTTGCCGGCGGTGGCTTCGCTCTACAGCGCAGTACAGATCGAACAAGATCTCTCCTTCTTTTCAGTGGGAGAACGCACCAACGCCAACGGCTCAAAGCGCTTCCGCGAAGCGATGCTCGCCGAAGACTGGGACGTATGCCTGGAAATCGCCAAAAACCAGGTTGCCGAAGGCGCCGACGCCATCGACCTGTGCGTTGACTACACCGGCGCCGACGGAGTCACCGACATGTCGGCTTTGGCATCTCGCCTCGCCACAGCTTCAACTCTCCCCATCATGCTGGACTCCACCGAACCTGGCGTAATCGAAACCGGACTGCAGTATTTGGGGGGTCGACCAGTTCTCAACTCGGTGAATCTCGAGGACGGCGATGGGCAAGGTACCCGGCTCGACTCGTTTCTCAAGCTCGCCAAGAAGTATGGCGCCGCAGTAGTAGCGACCTGCATCGACGAGCAAGGACAGGCGCGAACCGCTGAGTGGAAGCTCGCCGCGGCCAGAGCCATCTACGAAATTGCCACCACTCGTTACGGACTGGCACCCGGAGATATCTTCTTCGATCCACTGGTGCTGCCAATCTCGACCGGGATGGATGAGTCGCGTCGAGACGGCATTGAAACCATTGAAGGAATCAGAAGGATCAAACAAGAGTTGCCCGGGGTATTCACCTTGGTGGGGCTTTCCAACATCTCCTTTGGCCTCAACCCGGCAGCGCGAACGGTGCTGAATTCGGTTTTTCTCGCCGAGTGCCGCAACGCTGGTCTGGATGGGGCAATCGTGCATCCCTCTAAGATCATCCCCCTTTCCAAGATCGCGGAAGAAGAGAAGGCGGTGTGCCTGGACCTAATCTATGACCGGCGCCGCGAAGGATACGATCCGCTCTCTGCACTTATCCAGCTCTTCGAAGGGGTAACTGATGCTGCCGCAGTCAAAGAGGATCTCAGCACCCTTCCTGTCGCCGAGCGCCTTGGACGCAGAATCATCGACGGAGACCGGATCAATATCGTTATTGACCTCGATGAAGCCCTCGCGCTGGGGATCTCACCGCTCGAGCTTATCAACGAACACCTCCTCGCTGGCATGAAGGTCGTCGGTGATCTCTTCGGATCGGGCCAGATGCAGCTTCCCTTCGTACTTGCATCTGCTCAAGCCATGAAGACTGCCATTGCCCATCTGGAGCCGTTAATGGAAGCCTCCGACGCCTCAAGCAAAGGCAAGGTCGTCCTGGGCACCGTCAAAGGTGACGTCCATGACATCGGCAAGAACTTGGTCGACATCATCTTGTCCAATAATGGCTACGAAGTTCACAATCTCGGGATCAAGGTCTCCATCGGCGAGATGATAGCCAAGGCCACCGAGGTTGGAGCGGACGCTATCGGCATGAGTGGACTTCTGGTAAAGAGCACTCTGATTATGAGGGAGAACCTCGAAGAACTCAATAGCCGCGACTTGAGTTCCATTCCGATCATTCTTGGAGGCGCCG
>JAKASN010000323.1 GCA_021819025.1 Actinomycetes bacterium
GTAGCTGGGTCCACTGTGCCCATCCCAGGGGAAGTCCGTCCCTGAAACACATGGCCCCCTGCGCCACACCGCCTACGCCCTCGAAGTTGGTCATTCCGTAATTCGTGCCGTCAGGGAGGACGCCCTCCCCTTGTATTCCCTCCCAGTCCGAGTCGGCCACCAGTGCCTCTTCTAGAAAGCCTCGGGCGTAGAAGGAGCGGGTCACCGCATTGAATCCGAGGCTATTCATGACCATGCTCTGGCCCCAAATGTTGGAGAAGCTCGCTATTATGTTTCCCGGATTGTAGACCGATCCTTTCGGGTACTTGGCGCGGCACGGGATTGACACTCCAGTAGTCGGGTAGGTGTTATACCCGAAACAGTTCACCATTCCGAGATAGAACGCTACATCGGCTCCACCCGGGTAGCCGTTGAACGCGTGATAATCCCAATGCGACGAGCCGTCCATATTAGCAACCAGGCTGCCATCGCCATCGATCGTCAATCGCTGCCGGACATGGATCATAAGATCTTTGTCAGCGTGGTGAGCCAGCGGCATGAGGCCCTTGTACTTCACTGCACGGAAGCCGACGCCGTCGTAGCGTCCGGGAACTGAGGTATTGCGAATATTATCCCTAACAACGCGGCTAGTCTCCTCGATGATCTCACGCGTCGCTCGCACATAGTAGTCAATACCAATCTCCTCGACGATCCGGTGCACCTCCCGATGCAGAAGAGCACAGCCGGACAGTCGCATCTTGTCATCAAGGTTGTTCATTGCACCTGCGCGCGTTCGCCGCAGCCACATCTGTTCCCACCAAGTGAACTGCTGAAGGTTCTCGCCGGTCTTGATCGGTGGGAAGACGAAGCCGTCCCAGAAGGTGTCGACCCCGTACTCTGGCCAACTACCCGCCACAGGGGCACCCGCCTCCATAATGTGGTTGATGGCCATTGCCCACCCCAACAACGTGTCCTCGCGGATAATCGGCACGTAAGTGTAGGTATCACCTGGATGCGGCGCGCCACCAGAATCACCGTCATCAGTGACGAACACATCCCCGTCCCTTATCCCAGGGTTCTCGTCGTAGAGGTGCTCCGCCATGAACCGCACTGCTACCCGACCGGAATTGACGTGACTGAAGAAACCGGGCGATATCACCAATGCATCACCCTCCGGAGTAAGCAGAGCCCAGAGTATCTCCCCCATCTCTCTAGCTCCGGGGGACGCGGCGACATAACGTGACACCTCGTATGCAGCGATCAGACTCGCGTGTAGCCTTGAGTAGAAGCGTTCGTAACGGATTGGGTCGCTGTCCTTTAGGCTAAGACTTGTGACTCCGTAGTAGTGGCCGGTCTCTTCGGTAAGTCTGTCCCTTTCTTCAACCAGACTTATCAGGGTCCGGCGCTTGGACTTTGCTATCTCTTCCGGCGATAGCATTCCGCCGTCCGCGCTATCCATGATCTTCGCGGCAGCAACGACAGCACTGTCAGTATTCATAAAAACCCCCCCTTTTTCTTTATTAACGGTCCCCTCGACCGGGCGAAAGGCTTCCCTTTTGCAGATGCCATTTGCCTTTAGATAGGTACCCTAGGCACCACTGGGTTGCCTGGATTGTCCGAAGTTGGGACGATATGACTGTAACGTTTTGGGACACTTGCATTGAGCGGTAGGGAACTTTGCCTGCCGACGAACTGTCTGGGTGGGGTGACCAAGTTAAGTGACACTCAAGTAGCCAACATACGATGTTGGTTGAAAGGATGTCACCATGGGAGCAACGAAACGAAGGTTCACGCTGGAGTTCAGGATCGAAGCGGCACACCGCGTCATCGACTCAGGGCGAACCGTTCGAGAGGTAGCTCAAGAACTCTCGCTTGTCGAGCATTCACTCTACAAGTGGGTTCGTGACGGGCATCGGCTTAGAGGCGGTGTTCAAGTACCGGAGACGAGCCGCTCACACCAGCCGAGAGAGCTGAGCTGATTCGCCTCAGACGCGAACTGTCCGAACTGCAGAAGGACAACGCTTTCCTGGGAAAAGCGGCCGCGTACTTCGCCTCAACTCAAGCAAACAAGAGAGATTTGCGTTAATGGCAGCGGAGTGCGCGAACTTCGAAATCACCAGGATGGCCCAGTTGCTTCAAGTCTCTCGGGCCGCATACTACCGGTACTCTTAGCCGCCAAAGACAAGCCTTCGCCCGCTAAGGAACGTCGCAGCGTCCTTGAGGCCAAGATCCGCACCATCCACCACGGGTCATCTGGCGTTTATGGCGCACTTCGGATCGCAGCCGAGCTTCGCGATGGCGGCGATAAGGCCAGCCACAACACAGTTGCCACGCGGATGCGAGCCATGGGAATCACCGGGGTGAGTCCGCGGCTCTTCAAGGTAGTGACAACCGTTGTCGACCCGAGCGCCTCTTACCTGGCGGATCTGGTGGATCGCAAGAGCGAATAGATCTCCACCCAGTTGGCTCAACTCGTTGCGTTTTGGCGCCTGGGTCGGGTTTGCAGAAGTCGACTGGTCGAAGATAAATAGCTAGATTGATGAGGACGCCACAGCCTTTGGGCTGCGACGAATGAGATCGAAGCCAAGCACGGCAAGAGCGGAGGTTGCATCATGCAGGTTGGAATTATTGGCGGCGGGACCATGGGCATCGGAATAGCGCATGCGGTAATCACGGCGGGATCCTCCGCCTTTCTCGTCGAGTCGCTACCCGCCCAGGCCGAAGTGGTCTCCACTCGCATCGAAGCGACCCTTGCCTCCGGAGTGCAAAGGGGCAAAATCACCGCTGCAGAAAAAGATGCCGCTCAAGCAAGATTGCGGGTACTCGCCAGAGTTGAAGAGCTGCCCGAAGAACTCGACTGGATCATCGAAGCGGTTCCCGAAGACCCCAAACTCAAGGCCGAGGTACTCGTCCAAGCCGAAGCACGCCGCCCGAAACATTTTGCCTCCAACACTTCAGCGCTTTCCATTACGAAGCTTTCCGAAGCCCTTCAAGACGCCACCTCCTTTGTCGGGATGCACTTTTTCAACCCGGTTTGGTCCATGAGACTCGTCGAGGTGGTGGTGGGATCCAAATCCGCCCCCGCCACTGTTGGCGCAGCAGAAGAGTTCGCCCGGATCCTCAACAAAGAACCCATCGTCGTCAAAGACGCTCCCGGCTTTGCCAGTAGCCGCCTTGGAGTTCTTCTCGGGATCGAAGCAATTCGAATGGTCGAGGAACAGATCGCCTCAGCTGAAGATATCGACAAAGCCATGGTATTGGGTTACGGCTATCCGATGGGGCCGCTACGCCTGGGCGACTTGGTTGGCCTCGACGTGCGCCTCGCCATCGCCACAAATCTCGCCAAGGAGTACGGGGAGCGCTTCGCTCCGCCCCAGCTCCTCATCGATATGGTCGCCGCCGGAAAGCTAGGCAAGAAGTCTGGGGAAGGGTTTTACCGCTGGTAATCGCAGCGGAACCGATCGCGGACGCGACATTGCAGCTCGCACTAGAGGAGCCATCACCATCAGGAGCTTGAGAGAACTCGCAAGTCTTCGGTAGCTACTGAGGACGCCCCCGAAACTGTTGGTCGCTGTGGATAATCAGTGGTAGGCCGCAATCCCGGCGAGGACTTCACCCAAGACCAGAGTGTGCATCTCATTGGTGGCCCCGTAGGTGTAGGCCGATTCGAGATTATTCATGTGGCGTATCACCGGATACTCAAATGTGACCCCGTTTGCACCGAAGATCCCCCGGCACTCCCGACCACTATCAAGTGCGGCCGGCGCATTGTTAAACTTACCGACGCTCACCTACTAGGGACGCAATGGAGCGC
>JAKASN010000324.1 GCA_021819025.1 Actinomycetes bacterium
CGCTCATATAGGATATTCCAATCAACGTGGGTCGGTGCCCGAGTGGCCAAAGGGAGCAGACTGTAAATCTGCCGGTTATGCCTACGTAGGTTCGAATCCTACCCGGCCCACTCCACGATGTGGAACCAAATCACAATGATCGGATCCCCGGAGCGGGAGAAGTCACTCACTTTACCAGGCGAATCCGCCTTTGGAGGTTCCCGCCGTGACGTCGAAGTCTTGCGCTCTTTAGCATCAAGGTTTTTCGCTGGGTGGGTAGCTAAGCTGAGTTCAACCTGAGACTTAGTTCCATAGCCGGGAATGGAGGCTATTGTAATGGGTTAGATTTTAACAGAATCCGATCCCCAGGGCCCTTGTTTGAATTTGCTATCCAAAATAGATAAAAGTGCTGATGAGAACTTGGTTATGCGCTTGTTGCATGGCGAGTTGCCCTCGCGTCCGCTCCTAGTTGGAGCTGGCGTGATTAGTTCGCTCCTCGTGGTGATCTCATCCTTGGCCCCGGACAGTCCGATCACCTCGAAGATTCCGGGTTCTTGGTTTTTTGGAATTCCTGGTGGCCCGGGAACCTTGAACTTCTTGAGCGGCCTTTCTGGTCAACTACTGTTTTATCTCGGTTTTGCCCTGGGCCTAGTGGCCTGGTTTGAACTGGTGCGTTCGGTGCGGTCGTCGCGATTTTCCATGCGTGAACTTGTTGGCGTGGGGCTCGCGTGGTTTGCCCCACTCGTCGTCGCAGGCCCCCTCTATTCGCGCGACGTCTATAGCTATGCCGCCATCGGCGAGATGGTTTCTCGGCACATATCTCCCTATCTTTATGGGCCGAACATCCTTGGTGCGACACCGTATCTAAACACCGTTGACCCCTTTTGGGGCAATGCCCCTGCGCCTTATGGGCCAATCTTTCTTTGGCTCTCGGGTGTGCTCGCTGAGATCACGCGACACGATGCGTTTGTGACCATGTTGGCACTTAGGGTGTTGGCGATCGGTGCCACGATTGCCATCGCCGTGCTGGCGATGAAAGTCGCCAAGGCGAAGGGAAAAGATCCCAGGCTGGCATTGGTGCTGGTTGGGCTGAATCCCCTCTTGGTGTTTCACCTTGCCTCCTCAGCCCACAACGACGCCTATATGATCGCACTGCTTCTTGCTGGTCTATTAGCGTTTTATCGTCGCCACCCGATTCTGGCGGTGGTGTTGATGTCGCTGGCGGCGGCCGTGAAGATACCGGCGATAATCGGGGTTGCCTTCTTGGCTTGGAGCGCGACGCCTGGCAACAACATCAAGACCAAAGTGAAGCCGGCTCTCATCTATGGCGCCATCTCAATGGTTACCCTGGCGTCAGCTTCACTGGTGACCGGCATTGGTTGGGGGTGGATAAATAACCTCGGAACCCCCGGAATGGCGAGGTCACCAGCAGTGCCGACGATGGCTGCTGCCGCCTGGTCCGACAGGATCTTCTCGCTTGTTGGTCTTTCTCTGGGGTTCAACAATTGGCTCACGGTTTATCGGGCGGCGGGTTTCTTGGTAGCCGGTCTTGTCGCGCTATATTTTCTTTACCGCTCTGAGCGCTACGGCATTGACAAAGCTATCGGCTTCACTCTTTTGGCCCTGGTGCTCTTTGGGCCGGTGATTCAGCCGTGGTACATCGCGTGGGGCTTGGTGCTGGTGGCGATGTCCCCCACACCGAGGACGATAAATGGCGTGGTAATGGTATCGGTATTTGGGATGCTGCTGGGAATTCCTTATGGGCCATCAATAGTCGCCTGGACGGTGTATGTGATGCTCGGACTAGGAGCGGCGGTCTATCTCATGGATCGCCTTGGGTTCCGAGTTGCCACTGGTGTACGGAATTGGGCGGGACAAAGCGTTGCTCGTTTTTCCCACTTGGCGTGATTTGATTCGGTCGTGGTGATCTTCCGAGGTACGGAACAGGGCGCCTCTTTGGTGGTGGCACGCTTTATTTCTGATCATCCTGAATTTGTCCCGCTGTATCAATTTGCTGGAGAACCGGGATTCGTGGAATTTACCAAGACCGAATCGGAGTTTTCCGATGCCAAAGTGCAGGCGGAGTTGTTCGCCAGCCTGGCAGCGATCATTATCCACCAGCAGCTCTCGGGCAAGGTGGCCAAGGTATTTGAGGCGAGACTCTCAGAGGCCTGTGGCGGGGTGGTCGTGCCCGAGGTGGTGTTGTCGCTAGGCGAGTCGGGCCTGCGCAGTCTCGGCCTTTCCAACGCCAAGACGCGTGCCGTGGTTGGGTTGGCTGAGGAGGTTTTGCGGGGAGAGCTATCCTTCGATGCCATGGGAGAGATGAGCGATGAGGAGATCGCTGGGCGAATCTGTAAGCTCTTTGGGTTCGGTCCGTGGTCAGCTCACATGTTTCTCCTCTTTTCGCTGGGGCGGCTCAATGTGTGGGCCCCCGCCGATCTGGGGGTGAGAAAAGGCTATGCCAGACTTTATGCACTTGACGAGATGCCCACCATTCGTGAAATGCAGGAGCTGGGCAAGAGCTTTGAGCCACTGGCGTCCTTGGCAACCTGGTACCTATGGCGGGTTCTGGAGCTGCCCGATGAAGTCACCCTAGGGACTGAGAAGGCGCTCTAAGAGCACCATGTTGATCCACTGTCCAAATTTACGTCCCACTTCCATTTCTGTGCCAACGAGGAAAAATCCCACTGAGGCATGAAGCGAAAGCGAGGCTTGGTGCCCTTCGGCGATGCGAGCCATACAGGCGTGAAAGCCATGTTTGGATGCGTCCTCAATGATTCTAAGCAGTAGTTGCTTGCCAATTCCCATAGCGCGGAAGGCGGGATCGACGTAGATCGAGTCTTCCACGGTAGTTGAGTAACCCGGCCGTATCCGGTAGGGCGAGACTGAGGCGAAACCGACCACGCGTCCCTCAACGGTAGCTACGATGGCAGGGTAGACGCCTTGATGCTCATCGATCCACGTCAACTGTTGCGCCAAGGACCGCGGGACCAGATCGAGAGTGACCCGCGATCCGAGCACCTCTCGGTTGTAGATTTCCATTATTGCTACGGCGTCGCTTTTGGCGACGGGCCGCAGCACAGTCTCGGTTGCTTCAGGCATGTTCAAGTTTTCAATCGTAGTTGAGTACGAAGGGTAAATTTCAATTCCGCTGTTTCGGTTAGCAATTTGGCCCGGCACTGTAGAATAAAGAGGCCAAATTTTGAAAAGCGCCCCCTTAGCTCAGACGGCAGAGCACAGCCATGGTAAGGCTGGGGTCGTCGGTTCGATTCCGACAGGGGGCTCCATGGCGGCGTAGCTCAGGTGGTTAGAGCACACGGCTCATAATCGTGGGGTCGTCGGTTCGAGTCCGACCGCCGCTACCATGGGCCGAAGGTGGCTTGAGACCTGCGGCGTAGAAGTTATGTGGATGGAGTGAGAAGTGGCAAAGAACGAAAAGCGAATTAAGGTCACGTTGGCTTGCGAGAACTGCAAGCGGCGTAACTATATTACGACCAAGAATCGCCAGAACGACCGAGAGCGCATCGAGATGAAGAAGTACTGCAAGTGGGAGCGTGTTCACACTACCCACAAGGAAACGCGCTAACTGCCATCTTGGTAGATGTGCTCGTGGGACGCTGAATTGGTGCCGCGGGCTTAGTTTCGGGTACTTGGCTTTGGGTCGATCAGATTGCGCGCGAAATGGTTTTTCTCCCAAAGCACAGATCGCTTTGCTTTTTGCCATCGCCCGGGCTTGGCACGGTGATGCCGGGATATTTGTTTTCTTCAGCTCGTCTTGACACCGTGAGTTCGCGCGTTGGCACGATCGGCTAAA
>JAKASN010000325.1 GCA_021819025.1 Actinomycetes bacterium
ACCCTCTCGACGTATCGCGATACCAAGGAGGAGATTACTTCTCGCATTTCAGTGGCAATTTCGCGTGGCGGGCGACCAAGGCTTTTCGCAGCGATCATGGCAAAGTTGGTGGTAAAATCGCCGAATTCTGGCTTAACTGTCTCGATGAGGTCAAAGGCGATGTCAGCGTCGGCAAGGCCCATGCCCGCAGCGGCTTCTTTGATGAGGTGTTCAATATGCTCTTTGACTTTGATCAACGCAGGGCGCTCCTATGGACTTCGTGTCCCAACAATCCTACCTGCTAGCGAACCCGCCAGAGAATCCCGCGCGCCGTCTCGATAGCTGCGGGCGCCGCGGACGAAAGTACCAAGGATTTCATGGGGCAATATCACCTCGCTGGAACTTCGGTTAGCTTAACTTCCATGGTTCACGCATGGCAAGCTGCGCAATACGACGCACTGGAGTTACCCCACCTTCGCTGGGGAGACGATGTGATTACCGCTCTCGAACTTCAGGGCAGCGAGACCGTCCTGGATGCTGGAGCGGGAACCGGCAGAGATACCATGAAGTTAGTCAATCTCCTCCCCCGTGGGAGAATCATCGCCGTTGATGCGTCTCCCCATATGCTTGGAGAACTGCGTCGCAAGGTTGCGGATGCCGGAGCTCCAATTGAAGTGATAGAGTCCGACCTCAGCAAAGATTTCGGGATTCACCAGCAGTGTGACGCAGTAATGAGCGTGGCGACCTTTCATTGGATCGCCGACCACGATGCCCTCTTTGCCAATCTCGCCACAACCATGAAACCTGGGGCGCGCCTCGTAGCTGACTGCGGGGGAAGATCCAACGTGGCGAGAGTCTCGGACGCCTTTGCAAAGGTAACTGGCATCGATCCCAACTCCGCTCAGGTCTGGAACTTCGCCGATGTGCCAGAGACCACAGCGAGTCTTGCGGCAGCTGGATTTAGCGACATCGATGTTCGCCTCGTCGAGGACCCTGCGATATTTGCAAGCAGCGAAGCCCACTGCGCCTTTCTCACCACCGTGGTGCTGGGCGCGCAACTCGAAACCCTCCCGCCCGAGGATCATCTCGCGATCGTCGCGCAAGTTTCACGTGAATTAGGAGAGTACTTAGTGGATTATGTAAGGCTAAAGATATTCGCGCGGAGAATTTAGCGACGCGACGGACAAGCGCACGCCGGACACTTCACGAAAATCCCCCGCCAAATATCGCGGCCCTTGCCAGAATCTTCCTTCGAGAGACCATGCGGCGCCACTAGACTGACGGGGCGTCACGTGCGCAGCAGTACCAAAGCGGGCATTTGCCCCCGTAGCTCAGGGGATAGAGCACCGGCCTCCGGAGCCGGTGGCGCAGGTTCGAATCCTGCCGGGGGCACCCCAACCACCCAGGGCGCAAACCTTCGGTTCTGCGCCACCTCGGACGCCGAACCACGGCATAACACGGTCGCGACCGTCCACGCGGATCTCGTCGACGAGCGCCTGCAAGAGCGCCTTTGTGAACGGCACCGAACCTCCGGCGAGAGCGTCGGCGATCTGGTCGCGGAGCGCTGCCAACTCGTCGGCCTCCGGCTTGGCCGGGTGCCCGCCATCAGCGAGATGGGGCCGTCGAGGGGGCCTCGTCAGCTTGGCGCATTCGCCGCCACCGGCGCCGCGCCAGTACCGGTGGGGGCCGGTTCCGAGGAAGTCCCTTGTGCAAGTCACGGTGACCTTCGAGGTAGCGGAGTGACGGCTCCGGACCTACGATACGGCGGTATTGGAGAACGACCAGTGTCGGCTGGGCGGCGGCGCCTAGGTGCGCGCACCTCGTCGAGTTCCAGTTCATACGCGACTTGCCTTTGACTAGTGGTACCAGTACAATTAGCTCTATGGAGTTCTGCATCGATCGGTCGGATCCACTTCCGTTGCACGAGCAGGCGGCTGCCGCGATCCGCCGAGCGATCGCCGAAGGAGAGGCTGGTCCCGGTGACCGCCTCCCGTTGGCCAAGGATCTCGCTGCTATCATGGGCGTCAACAAGAACACCGTCATCCGCTCTCTCCACATGCTGAGAGACGAGGGCCTACTGGAGTTCCGCCGGGGCCATGGAATTACCGTCGTCGGCACGCCGGAGAAGAGCACGCTCTTGGTTCAGGTAAGGGACCTGGTGCGCTTGGCGCGCCGACACGGCTACACCAAAAGCGAACTCATTGCCATGATCGAGGCGACGTAGCCATGGCGATAATGGACCCACCGCGAGTTCAGCCGGAGACGACCCCGACTCCTGGCGTGCCGAAACTATTGTTTCCAGAGGCCCGTCGTCGACGTCGGCGGCGCTGGATGGTCGGGATCGCCGTCGTCACATTATGTGCGTCCGGGGCGAGTCTTGGCGTCACCTTATCAGGCGGCGGCTCGGGCAACGGCGTCGGGCACGGTGCATCGCCGAGTGCCTCGGACCCAGCCCCCGTCACCCCCAGTTCCTCGACGGGGTCCAATGCCGGGCTCGCGGGCGGACGCTGGACGACGCTGGCGCCGCCGGGCCCAGGCGTCGCCAAGACGTGGGATCTCGCGACGTGGACGGGCAAGTACGTCATCGCGTGGGGCAGCACTGAAACGACGACAGCTGCTGGAAGCCAGACTCCCGGGAGCTCCGAGCACGGAGCGGCGTTCGATTCGGCGACGCGCACTTGGCGGTCAATACCGGCGGCGCCGGTGGATGTCACCGTCGAATCGACGACCTGGACCGGGCACGAGATTCTCGTATGGGGCTCCGCGCCCGCAGTGGCACCTCGGTCCGGTCGCAACGTCTTGCTCGCATTGGACCCAACGACGTGGCGGTGGAAGCGGCTCGCCGGGCCTCCGATTGCGCCACGATCTGCTGCGGAGGTGCTGTGGAGCGGGACAAAGTTGATAGTCGTCGGCGGCTACGGCAGTTCAATCACGGCGTTGCTGAGCGGCGCAACCTACGACCCTCGCACCAACCGGTGGAGCGATCTCCCCGCCTATCCTCACATTGTGGTCGGGGCCGGGAGAAAAGCGGAGACCGTCGGTGTGACTGCGGCATGGTCGGCGGGCGCCCTCTATGTTTGGATCACCCGCCAGGTATCCCGAGCATGTGGAGTCAACTGCGGAGAGATCTCCGCCAATGTCCAGGCGCTTCGGTGGAGCCCGGGAACAGCTCGATGGCATCCAGCGGCGACGCCGCCAGAGGGGGTCCCGGTGTACGACGCGAGCGCGGTGTCCATCGGGACGTCCATTGCCCTCCTTGACGGCTCCTCGTGCTTGCCCGAGATGAGCTGTCCGCCTCGGCTCAGCGGTACGCCTGAACTTCTCGATGTGAAGACGGATGCGTGGTCGCCGATCCCGGCGAACTCCGTGGTCAATAGCGCGACTTCGTTCGCCTGGACGGGCCGCAGCCTGGTCGCCGTGAGTCCCTATGTAACCGCCGACGGCCACCTCGTCGGAGGGTACGCCGCCGCCTTCGACCCAGCCAGCGGGTCGTGGGCCAATGTGCCGGAGCTGCCGGTCTCGGCCGCGCCGCCGTCAGGACCGACGCTCTCCGGGACGGTATGGGCAGGCTTTGAGCTGATCACTTCCCAACTGATACTCACCCCGGGCCATCGGACCTCCACTACCGGATCGAGCACGGTGGCCACGCTGCCGAGCTGTCCGTCGATCACGTTTCCCGAGTTGATAGACGGCCACTTCTGCGGTCCATCTCCCGGACCAGGAAGTGGTCACGGCCTGGACGGATCATGCCTTGGAACCGAGAAGGCGCCGCCTTGTGGTGCGGGCATGGTTACCGGTCGGTACTACG
>JAKASN010000326.1 GCA_021819025.1 Actinomycetes bacterium
CCAAGAGCACCGCAGGCGACTCCATCTTGGGGCCATAAGCCGATGCGAGGTAGTCAAGAAAAGCGCTTACTGGCTGTTTCAGATGCACTACCGCAACGTAGGGGTTAGAAGTATCAACGCTCGCAACGTCAGAGACCATGTAAGCGGGCCCTTGGTTCACTGCAGTGCGACGCGCGAAGGACGCGGCTACTGCCGCCGAGGTAAATGGGGTGCCGTCGTGGAACGTCACCCCTTTGCGGAGATCAAAGGTATAGGTGAGCCCATCGGGCGAAACCGTCCAGGAAGTGGCGAGATCTGCCACGATGCTGGCGCGACTGCTCGGAGGCCTAAAGGCGAGATTCCCGGTGTAAGTTACGGGATCCTGCTGATACTGCACCAGACCCTCGTAGACGGAGTTGGTGATCGCCAAGCCTTGTCCGGCATAGAAGACGTCGGGATCCGGCGGCTGGGTGTCGGCGGTAAAAGCAAGGCTAAGGACTTTGGAGGCCGGCGATCCCACCACCTGAGGCGCCGACGAGGTGGCGTTGGCGGAGCTAGTGCCGCAAGCTGCGAGGAGCGCCGACAATGAAAGTGCCAGCACGCCCGAAGGCAGCCTTCTCCGCTTAGCGGGCCGCCTTCCGCCGGGCATCTCCGTGGCCCTGCCATCTTCAATCTGGAAGAACTCCAGAGCGGTGCCTTCAGGGTTAATCTTCATGTTCGGCGCTCCTCAAAATCGCAATTCATCCATCGAAATAATGCTTCCGGAAACACAAATACCCGGAAGCTCTATGACCTCCCGGGCTTTTATCCCTCCGTGTAGCGGCAAACATTGCCGCTCGCATCTCTCGGACCAAACCGGAATCCGTGGAACCCTAGACGCTAAACCTTTATCGAACTACTGAACTAATGTCCCTCCACGACCGAGGGTCGAACAGCAAGGTGCCCGCCCACAACGTCGACCCGCTCTCCTGGCTCGGCACCGCAGCACCGGCAATTCCAGCAAGTTATCTCTAAGCATCCAAGCTAGGGCGACATTTCCGACGAGAGTCTTCAATCTCGTGAACACGATGTTAACAACTCTCCTCGCCCTGATGGCAATGCCCAAACTGCCTCACCGTCGCCACTGGCCAGTACGCCGGTCGAGCTAGGTTCCCCTGACGCTCCATGTGGCCCAAGACCGCGGCCTGAGTCGATAAACAGGGATCTGACCAGGCGGAGTGGCTATTTATCGATCAGGACGATCTGGACTTAACCTCCCTAATTGTTTCTAACTTATGAATGAATTGAACATGGACCACAAATCAATTGAGCCAAGACTGATGGCTATTAGTGTCGGATTTGCTGAGATAACTTTGACGCGAATGGAGACTGCAGTGTTGCTCACTGACCGAGACCGCGAGAAGCTTCTCCTGGTTGTAGCAGGGGATGTTGCTCGCCGCAGGAGGGAGAGAGGCGTATTGCTCAACTACCCCGAGTCGATCGCTCTCATCTCAGCCGAGTTGCTTGAGCGCGCTCGCGACGGCAAAAGCGTCGCCGAACTCATGGTCGAAGGCACGAGAATCCTCGCACGAGCTGAGGTGATGGAAGGGGTGGCGGAGATGATCGATGAAATCCAGATCGAGGCGACCTTCCCCGACGGCTCAAAACTCGTCACCGTGCACCATCCCATCCAGTGAAGAACCTCGCGAAAATCAAGGAGCGCCATGATCCCCGGTGAATTCATTCTCCAAGAAGAGCCCATTGAACTCAACGCCGACTGCGAAGCTTTCGAAGTCGAGGTTTTCAACAGTGGCGACCGGCCCGTACAGGTGGGCTCGCACTACCACTTCTACGAGACCAACGAAGCCCTGATTTTCGATCGCGAATCCACCCGCGGCGCGCGCCTCGATATCGCATCGGGCACCGCGGCGCGCTTCGAACCCGGGCAGCGTCGCAGCGTGAGGCTGATCCGCTTCACCAGCACGATCTCCCAGAACACTCCCTGAATCCCGCATAACGAGAGGAAGCAATGTCGATCAAGATCTCCCGGGAAAGTTATGCGAGTCACTACGGGCCTACCACTGGCGACCGGCTTCGCTTGGCCGACACCGACCTCATCATCGAGGTCGAATACGACCTGACGCGCTATGGAGAGGAGGCCAAGTTCGGCGGAGGCAAGACCATCCGCGACTCGATGGGGCAAAACCCCTCCATCACCAGGGCCCAGGGCGCTCCAGATCTTGTTATCACCAACGCCGTTGTGATCGATCACCAGGGGATATACAAGGCCGACATTGCGGTGCGTGACGGTTTGATCCAGGCAATCGGAAGCGCCGGCAACTCCCTGGTATCAGCGGGCGTAGACATTGAAATTGGCGCCAGCACCGAGATCATCGCAGGAGAAAAGATGATCCTCACCGCCGGTGCGATCGATAGCCATATCCATTTCATCTCCGCCGACCAGATCAATACCGCGATGACCTCCGGCGTCACCACGATGATCGGTGGCGGCACCGGTCCAGCCACCGGAACCAATGCCACCACCGCCACTCCCGGCGCGTGGTACATCCACAGGATGATCGAAGCCTTCGAGGGTCAAGCCATCAACGTGGGATTCATGGGAAAGGGCAACTCTTCTTCCCATGAGGCCCTCTTCGAACAAGTAAGGGCTGGCGCCATGGGCCTCAAACTTCATGAGGACTGGGGGTCAACGCCTCGAGCCATTCGGACTTGTCTCGATGTCGCCGATGAGACCGACATTCAGGTGGCGATCCATAGCGATACCCTCAATGAGAGCGGCTTCGTAGAGTCAACCATCGAGGCAGTCGGGGGGCGAACCATCCATGCCTTCCACACCGAAGGAGCGGGCGGGGGCCATGCCCCCGACATCATCCGTGTCGCTGGCCTAAACAACTTCCTGCCCTCTTCGACCAATCCCACTCGCCCCTACACGCGCAACACCATCGAAGAGCACCTCGACATGCTCATGGTCTGTCACCACCTTGACAAATCCGTGGCAGAAGATATCGCTTTTGCTGACTCGCGAATCCGAGCAGAAACCATCGCCGCCGAAGACGTACTCCACGATCTCGGGGCAATTTCCATGATGTCTTCGGACTCCCAGGCCATGGGCAGGGTCGGAGAGGTTCTCATCCGCACCTGGCAGACCGCCGACAAGATGAAGCGCGAACGTGGCCCGCTCGCCCAGGACTCATCGCGCAACGACAACCAACGGGTCAAGCGCTATATTGCCAAGTACACCATCAACCCCGCGATCGCGAACGGAATCTCCGACTACGTCGGCTCGATCGAGGTAGGAAAGTTGGCGGACCTGGTTCTTTGGAAGCCGGCCTTCTTTGGAGTTCGACCGGAGTTGGTTATCAAGTCGGGGATGATCGCCTATGCGCCGAGCGGAGATCCCAACGCTTCGATTCCCACGCCAGAGCCCCGACTCTATAAGCCGCAATTCGCCACGATGGGGTTGGCAAGCGCGACATTGGGCGTCACCTTCGTCTCGGGCGTTAGCCTCGGCGAGGACAACCCACGAGGCTCTTCAACGCGAAGACGCCTTCCGGTAAAAAATACCCGTGCCATCGCCAAGGGAGACATGAAGCACAACGATCGCACCGGGAAGATAGAGGTAAACCCGCAGACCTATGAAGTGCGCCTCGACGGCGAGTTGCTCATCTCGACGCCTGCGGCGATCTTGCCCATGGCCCAGCGTTACTTCCTTTTTTAATCTCCGATCGCGATGGCAATGAATTTTCAACCCCGAAACGAGCTGCAAAGACTTCAGGCCCTCGGGGAAATGCACTACT
>JAKASN010000327.1 GCA_021819025.1 Actinomycetes bacterium
GACCCTGGTAGAGGCAGGGTATCAGCCCGAGTCGGCTTATTTCGAGTGCCTCCATGAGCTCAAGCTCATCGTAGATCTTCTCTATGAGCATGGCCTATCTGGGATGTGGTTCTCGGTGTCGGAGACTGCTGAGTACGGCGGCCTCACCCGGGGTCCTCGGGTGATCGGAGCAGGTGTCAAGAACGAGATGAAGAAGGTCCTCGACGAGATCCGCTCGGGCGAATTCGCACGTGAGTGGGTCGAAGAGAACGAGGCTGGCCAGCCCAACTTTGCCAAGCTGCGCAAGGCTGCCGACGAGCACCCCATCGAGGCGGTTGGTCGCGAGCTCCGCGCCATGATGCCCTTCTTGGCCTCGTCCAAGAATATCCGCGAGGTATCTGGAGGGTAGTGTCAACTTCTGTCGGCGAGAGGTCGGTTTTGCGCGACCTCTCGGCCGCGCGCCGCTCGCATTTCATCGAACACAATGACCTTCTGACCGTGGTGGTGAAGGGTTATTTTGCGGTGATCGTGGCCGGCATCCTGGTGGATGTCGCTTCGACCAGTTCGAAGTTTTTTTCTTTTTCCGCGTCAGAGGTGGCGGCGCTGCGCCTCAACGGATCCCACTACGCCGGGGCCATCGTGGCCCTGGGGCTTTTTTTTGGTGTCATGTCTGGGACTAGAGGCGCTCCGGTAGCTCTGTTTCGTGCCGAGCTGCGCATGCTCTTTCTGTCGCCCACCAATCGTGAGGCCCTCATCCGCAAGAAGGCGCTTCGAGCCATGGAGCACTTCGCCTTCATCGGGGTGGCAGCTGGCGTTGCGGCAGGCATCGCCGCTCACGGTCTGGTGAAGGCAAACGCCATGGAAGTCCCCGTTGCCATGGGCGCATTCGGCCTCGTGGTTGCGCTCGCCTATGGGAGCGGTGCTACCATCTCATTGGGAATGGGTGTAAAGAAGCCCATGGGATATCTCCTTGGTGCGGTTTTGCTGGCGCTTGAAGCGATCTCCATCCTGGGGGGATTGAGCTACGATCCTTTCGCCTTCTCGGGCTCGATCGCGACTTCGCCTCTCACCCATGCAAACTACGCATGGTTTGCGTTGCCGGTGTGGCTCGTGGTGGGCGCTTTCGGGGCCAGCGTGGCGGGACGCGGTGACTTGGAGAGGATCGAGCGGCACTCTGAACTAGTGTCGCGGCTGCGTTTCGCGGTTGGCGCACGTGACGTGCGTAGCATTATCGTGGTGAGCCGCGCGCTTTCCGAGGATGGCTATCGCGGCCGAGGTGCGGCGATGAGGTGGATTTGGGCTATCTTGCCAAGTCCGAGGTCAGCGCCGCTGCTTCGCAGCGCTTCGAATTTGGCACATTGGTCGCCGCGGCGATACTTCCGGCTTCTCGTGCTGAGCTTTGCAGGTATCTGGCTGGGGGCTCAAGGTTGGGTGGGTGCCAAGGCGATCTATCTACTCGCGGTTCCGGCGGTATTTGCCAGCGGTCTGGAACTGGCGGATGCCCTTTCGTCGGTAGTGGAGAAACCCGATCTCTTTGTCAACTTCCCAGTTGACGATGGATGGCTTCTCACGCGGGTGCTGGCGCTTCCCGCGGTGGTATCGGTGCTGCTATTTCTTGGTGAAGCTGGCATTGTCCATCTCTTGGTTCCAGGAGTTTCCCTTGTGGTGCTAGAGAGCATCGCCTTTGCCATGGGAGCAGGCGCAGTCTTTGGAGCGGCAATCGCTTCGGTGAGATCCGGCGCTCCTCCAGGAGTGGCGGGCCTTCTGACCCCTGAGGCGCAGGCCTTTGGGATATTTGTCGAGTTGATCCCCTTGGCCGTGGCCAGTGCCTGGCTCATTCCAGCCATCAATTCCCACAGCGCTGCGATCGCGCACCGACCGGCTGAGGCCGATGCCCTTTCAGGAGCTTTTTTCGCCCTGATCCTGCCGCTTGGCACCTGGGCATGGCTACGTGGCCATAAAGTATTGAAGGCGGATTGAGATCCTTGGGCGGTATGAGTTTTGGCTGAAGCTGCAAAAGGCGACCAGGTGCTGGTAGTCGAAAAAATCACTAAGAGCTATGAGGGCGGGAAAGTCCTCGACGAAGTCTCTTTGAGCGTCGCCAAGGGAAAGATCATGGCGCTGGTGGGGACCAACGGTTCCGGCAAGACCACCTTGGTGAAGACTATCGCGGGCTTGGTGACCCCAGATTCCGGCAAGATAGATATCCTCGGTGCCATGGCGGGCTCGCGCCAAGCTCGAGCGGTTACCTCGGTAGTCTTTGACGACCCAGCGCTCTATCCCGACCTGACAATTCTCGAACACCTGGGCTTTGCTGCGCGGATCTGCGGACGTGAGGACTACGCGGAGCGCGCCGATGAACTTCTCTCTGGCTTTGGTATCTTCGATCTCTCTGGGCGCCTTCCGCAGGGATTTTCCCGCGGCCAGCGCCAGAAGACCTCTCTTTCGATGGGATTGGTTCGTCCCTTTCGCCTCCTGGTGCTCGATGAGCCCTACGTGGGACTTGACGGAGCTGGCAAGACGGCACTGGTGGGCTTTCTTAGGCAAGCCCGCAAAGAGGGCGCGGCTATCTTGATCGCTACCCACTCCCCTGAACTGCTCGAGGTCGCGGACACCATGGTCGCACTGGGGCTGGGAAAAATTGTCTATCAGGGCAAACCCGACCGCGCCAAGCTGGAACTATAGACTCGAAGGTAGTCGCCCTCGGCGCTCCAAGGACGATCAGGCCCCCTTGGCAAACTTCTCGAAGCGGATTTCGAGTAGCTGGCGGTCGGGTCGTGAGGAGATTGAGCGGGGCAAAGCAATCTTTTTCCCATGCATGCGCTGCAAGCCCCAAAGTAGCATCGGGCCATCGTGCTCTTGGAGTAGCGAGTCTCGGATCTTGACAATGTAATCGGGCGTGATGCCCAGTAAGTCGGCATCGTAGGCTCCGTGGTGAATCTTGCATAACGAGACGCCGTTGGGAACGATGGGAAGTCCTCGGGAGTCTGAGTCGGGGACGATGTGCGCGGCATCAAGGAGTTCGCGATGTCTAAGTCCGCAGATAGTGCAGCTTGAACGGTATGCCGCAAGTACGCGTTCGCGAAAGAGCGGTTGATGAAGACGTTGCTTGGCGAGTGTCACCGCATAGCTGCGCCTGATGTCGGCTTCGACAATTGATTCGCCGTGGAGCCGCGCCGACCCCTCAAGGGGCGCGATGGTTACCTGGAGCAACTCTGGATCGTCTGCGACAACGAAGACCGGGAAATAGGGAAGATAGACCCCCGATGAGATTCCCACAAACCACACCAGGGGCACTGAATCGTTGAGACAGGCTCGAAGCGCGCGGTTCTCGGGATGATCGGGATCTGAGCCCCGATACTTGTAGGTCTCCAAGCCACCGCCATCAATACTGTCATGATAAGGCGGAAGCGCATTCGGGGGCGTGAAGGTGGTGCGAATCGAAATGGGATGTGTGAAGCCGGCTGGCTTGCGAATTCCCTGTTGGCCGATGAGAGCGATGCGTTGCCCTCGGAAGGTGAAATTCCGCAGCATCTCGCCACTGAGCGCGGATCCATATTTGGCACTAGCTTCGTTGAGCCAGGTCATCATGGAGGCACGGAACTCTCTGCCATCGACGGCCATTGCCTCAGACTAGCAAAGTTTCGCTGGCGGTTTGATCTTCGTGGCACCGACCGCAAGAATATCTGGACCCTTTCCCAAGGCCATGCCAGGGATTGCCGGAGATGGGAGGACGGCGCTCGGTTCGGGGAGCCCGGGCCCAATGTTTCATGCCGCAGAGTGGGTAGGTCCCGAGC
>JAKASN010000328.1 GCA_021819025.1 Actinomycetes bacterium
TTATGATCGAGAGCACCTCTATTCTCCCGCCGAAGCGGTCGAAGCCGTAAAGCGTCTCGCTACGGCGAAATTTGATGAGAGCATTGAGTTAGCCGTCCGTCTTGGCGTTGATCCGCGCAAAGCTGACCAGATTGTCCGCGGCACGGTCTCGCTTCCCGCAGGTACGGGGCGTACTGTGCGTGTGGTGGTTTTCGCCGCCGGTGAAGCCGCTTTGGCCGCTCGCGATGCTGGTGCCGATGTCGTGGGCGCCGAAGATTTGGTTACGCGTATCCAGAGCGAGAACTTTCTCGATTTTGACGTTGCCATCGCCACCCCCGATTTGATGGGCCAGGTCGGAAAACTCGGGCGTATTTTGGGACCTAGAGGTTTGATGCCTAACCCCAAGACCGGAACTGTGACGATGGACGTTGCGAAGGCCGTCAACGAGTTCAAGAGCGGTCGCGTGGAGTATCGTACCGACAGAGTGGGTAACGTTCATGTTCCTATCGGCAAAGCATCCTTTGGTCGAGATCAGATTCTTGCTAACTTTCGCGCTGTGATCGATGAACTTTCGAGGGCTAAGCCGGCGTCTTCCAAGGGCCGCTACGTCCGTTCTGTGACGCTCAGTTCAACGATGGGACCCGGAATAAAGGTGGATACCAATCACATGCGGGTAACAGAAGAGGATTTGGCCAGCTAAGCTTTTGGCCAAGAAGAAAATTTACAAGGCAGTTGCCAAAGACTTCTGGTGCGTTCGCGCTTAATGGATAACCATCCAGAATAGGTAACTCGAGGTTTTGGTGCTGCCGCATTCATATTTTTGTGAGTGCGGCATTTTTTATTGATCGGAGACTTATGGAAAATCCGCGCCCAGCGAAGGTGGCAATAGTTGAAGAGCTTAACGAGAAGTTCGCCGGCGCGTCTGCGGTGGTTCTCACTGAGTACCGTGGACTCAAGGTCTCCGAATTGGAAAAGCTGCGTCACGCCTTAGTGCAAGCTGGCGGATCTTTCAAGGTTTACAAGAACACCCTGGTAAAGTTCGCCACAGACAATGCGGGAATTGACGGAGTAACGCCGTTCCTCGAAGGTCCAACGGCGCTCGCCTTTGTCGATTCCGATGTTGTCGCAGTCGCTAAGGTTCTCCGAGACTTTGCCAAGGCCAATCCGAGCTTGGTGATCAAAGCTGGAATCCTCGGTGAGTCTGTGATATCGGCGGCCGATACTGTCGCTCTTGCAGATCTCCCATCTCGCGAGGTCCTGCTGTCGCAGCTCGCCGGATTGATCGCCGCGCCGATGCGCAACTTTGCCTCGCTTCTCAATGCTCTACCGCAGAACTTTGCTTACGCACTTTCTGCTTTGGTAGAGAAAAAGAGCGAGGAGGCTGCTTAACCGGGGTAGCCGAGCCCGCAACTTGCGGAGTTTCAATGATTTTCGCCCAACTCTGGGCGGGAGGGACGCGCCAAACAAGGATGCGTTCACAAGGTAGATTTAGAATTAGGAAAGGTAAACAACGATGGCAACCCAAAGTGATATTCTCGATGCGATAGCGTCAATGACAGTGCTGGAACTGAGCGAGCTCCTCAAAGCGTTCGAGGAGAAGTTCGGCGTTACCGCTGCGGCCCCCGCAGCGGTAGCCGCGCCTTCCGCAGGTGGCGGCGACGCTGCCCCTGTGGTTGAAGAGCAGGACGAATTTGACGTAATTCTCACTGGTGCGGGCGAGAAGAAGATCCAAGTGATCAAAGAAGTGCGTACGCTTACCAATCTTGGTCTCAAGGAAGCAAAGGATCTCGTAGATGGTGCCCCCAAGCCCGTCCTAGAGAAGGTTTCCAAGGAAGATGCCGAGAAGGCTAAGGCGCAGCTCGAAGCCGCAGGAGCATCTGTCGAACTCAAGTAGCGCTGTGCCGGAGGAATCCGGCTTGGTAACGACCCAACCGGAGAGGGGAGGACTTTCCTCTCCGGCGGCTATGCTTCCAAGCAAGATTTTTCAGTTCGCTTGATCGAGTTTTCGTCTAGTGCTACACTAACGATGACGGATCAAGCGAACTTGACCGAAAAAAGATGGGTCAGTCCTACACTGGATTGACTCGCTTTGGCGTCTCTGCGTGTAGACTTTGATGTTGCCGTGCTATCTTACAGACTCGCCCTCTTAAGCCCTTCGAGCTTTCAAAAGAGCCCTCTGGCGAGTCGCGTCCTATTTCAGGTGAACTCTAGCTGGGAGAGATTCGTTGACCTCTAGATCTCGTTCGATTGAACGATTCTCATTTGCCAATCTGGATGAGGTTTTGCCTCTGCCAGATCTCATCTCTATTCAAAGGGACTCCTTTGATTGGTTCCTGAAAAAGGGACTGTCTGAGGCCTTTGCCGAACTTAGTCCGGTGGAAGATTTTACCGGCCGCCTTGCGCTGGAGTTGAACTTCGACCCCGAAGACCCCGACCTTACCCCAGTGCCAAAGTACTCCGAAGAGTTCTGCAAGGAGCGGGACCTCACCTACCAGGCGCCTATCTTCGTCAAGGCGACTTTCATCAATAAGAATACTGGTGAGCTCAAGGAGCACACCGTTTTCATGGGCGACTTTCCCATGATGACCGACAGAGGCACCTTCATTATCAACGGCACCGAGCGCGTCGTGGTCTCTCAGCTGGTGCGTTCCCCGGGGATCATTTTCCAAAAGGGGCGTGAGGCCAAGACCATTGTCACCGGTACCATTCACGCTTACCGTGGTGAGTGGCTGGAATTCGATGTGGAGTCCAAGCCCGGTCGCGAACTCAACGCCGGAGCGCGCGTCGCACGCAAGCGGCGCATTTCGATCTTCACCTTGATTAGGGCCCTAGGTTATGACGACCCTGAGCTTCTGGAGCGCTTTGTCGCTGCGAATAGCTTCTTGGCGGACCAGTGGGCCAAGGACAAACTTGTCCATAAGACCCAAGATGAAGCTCTACTGGAAATCTACAAGAGAGTTCGCCCGGCGGACTTGCAGAATGCCGAAGCGGCGCGTAACTACTTCGAGAACTCCTTTTACTCCTCGAAGCGTTATGACTTGACCAGAGTCGGTCGCTACAAGCTTTCGCGCAAACTTGGTCCTGAGATTGATCGTCTTTCGGAGATTCTTGGCATTGAACTCGAGCATCCCGGTGATCGAGACACCACGCTTTCTCCTGCGGAGATTTTCGCTGCCATCTCCTACATGCTTCGTCTTGCTGACTCGACCCCTGGCTATCGCTTGGATGACCAGGACCACTTCGCCAATAGGAGAGTGCGCAGCGTCGGTGAACTGATCCAGAATCAGCTTCGCCTCGGTTTGAGCCGCCTCGAGCGCCTTGTAAAGGAGCGCATGTCCACACAGGACGTGGAGGCGATAACGCCGCAAACCTTAATTAATATCCGTCCCGTAACCGCTGCGATCAAGGAGTTCTTCGCTACCTCCCAGCTGAGCCAGTTCATGGACCAGGTGAACCCGCTCTCTGGGCTCGCCCACAAGCGCCGCCTTTCCGCGCTTGGACCCGGTGGCCTCTCCCGCGAGCGCGCAGGCTTCGAAGTGCGAGACGTGCACACCTCCCACTATGGCCGGATGTGCCCGATCGAAACCCCTGAAGGGCCTAACATTGGCCTCATCGGTGCTTTGGCGAGCTACGCACGCATTAACCCATTTGGATTCATCGAGACCCCATATCGCAAAGTTACCGATGGTGTAGTGACCGACGAGATCGTCTACTTATCCGCAGACGAGGAAGAGCAGTACGTCATCGCCCAGGCGAGCGCGGCGTTTGACGCCACCGGGCGAGATCGG
>JAKASN010000329.1 GCA_021819025.1 Actinomycetes bacterium
TCCGATCTCTCAAATCGATGCGGTAATCAACCGCGCAACTCTCGTCATCGGCCCGCTCGAGGCGGCAGCCCCTGAGATCCCATTGCTATTCGAAGGCCTCGAAGGCCCCAAGGGACGCACTGTCCTTTTTGGCAAAGAACAATGGGTACATGGATTCAGTGGTCTAGATCCATTCTGTTGGGAGGCACCGCGCCTTACCGATTCCGAAGCCGCCGCTCTCTGGAGCAGCGAATTGGGTCTCCGATCCGACGACGAACTCGTGGTTAAACTCCGCCCGCTTCCGCTGTTACCCGAGCAGATCGTTGAATCGGTACGACTCGTCGGACTCGGAGTGCGATCCCCGCAGGAGACTCCGAGCTTCACCGAATTGATTGCTGCAGTGCGTGATATCAGCTTCGAACAACTGGGCAACCTCGCTCGAAGAGTCGTCCCACAAGTGTCGTGGCAGGATCTCATCGTTCCCGAACGTGTATCGCGAGAGCTCCATTGGCTCTGTGATCGCTACCGCTACCGCCGTCTCGTCGCTTACGAGTGGGGGATGAAGCCGGGTGGGGGAAGGGGCGACGGAGTCTCTGCCCTCTTTACCGGCGACTCGGGAACTGGAAAGACCCTCGCCGCCGAAGTAGTCGCGGACGAGCTCGGCCTGGATCTTTTAGTAATCAACCTCTCGACGCTGGTTGACAAGTATGTCGGGGAGACGGAAAAGAACCTCGAGAAAATCTTTTCCGGGGCCGACAGCGCCCCAGGGCTCATCTTCTTCGATGAAGCCGACTCGATCTTCGGCAAGCGTTCCGAGGTGAACGAATCCAACGACCGCTTCGCCAACATTCAGGTCAGCTATCTCCTGCAGAGAATCGAGTCATTCAACGGGTTGGCGATCCTCTCTTCGAATCTCCGTGCCAACATCGATGAGGCCTTCATGCGCCGCCTTGACCTTATAATTGACTTTCCCCGCCCCGATGTTGCACTTCGCATGCAGCTCTGGAAGTCGTTTCTCGGAGGCGGAGTACCAGTTGCCAGCGACCTGGATTGGGATTTTCTCGCCAAGAGCTTCATACTTCCCGGCGGCAATATCCGCTCCGCAGCATCGAGCGCTGCATACTTGGCGGCTGCCGAACAACGTGAACTCTCTATGCAAGACGCGATCGTAGGAATAGTGCTTGAATACCGCAAACTTGGAAGGCTACTGAGCGAAGCGGAATTCGGACATTGGTCCCACGTTGTCAAGTGGGTCTAGCACGGCCACCTCGACACTTCCAAGGAACCGAATTGCATGCCGCGCTCGATACCTGCTACCGACAGCCCATCGCCGAAGGCCGGAATTATCACCCAAGGACCCTGCGCCAATCGTCTCAGCGCAACTCGGTTCTGCCTCGGATAGCAGTTCCGGGCTTTTCTATAGGTCACCTGGCTCTTCTGGCGCCATCTCTACCTGGGAATCTCCATTAAGGCCTAGCGAATGGGCCCCCAACTTTACAATTGTCGTCAAAAGCAGCCGACGAGAGCCACTACTTTGCACTCCCGAGCAGCGTCGACAAAAGCAGGGCTCGTTGATGAGCCCGCCTGTCGCAGCGGAGTTAAATCACACGGATGCAACTCCCCGAGAGATAGGGAATGACATCATTGGACCAAACGCCCCTCCGCATGTCAAAGACAACACGGCATGCCGAAGGCGACAAGGGATTCAGCTCAGGCGCCACCATCACGCGCACGAAATTTTGCTAGCGGCACAAAATACCTGCCTCTGCCCAAAAGGCAGCGTCGCCAAAGGAGGAGCGTGGAAAGTTGAAAATCAAAGGAGTCCGAGCTGGCCGAACGTGCTCACCGCGACCAATGTGAACGGCGTGAGCTCCAGCGCCAAGCTCAAATCATCTATTGGCAACGCCTGAGAAAGGGACCGTCTTCTCCGGCCCCGCGGGCCGAGGCCTTAGTTTGCTCAGGATGGGCAAGTCGAGCCGAGATGAGTGGCCTAAAAGTCAGGATCCCACGGCGCTTTGTTGCTCTTAAAGCTCAGGCAGACAGAAAGCCCGGAGGCGGCTTCCCTCGTCGACAACTTGGGCCTCTGCATTGCTCCGCTTCCCGCCGTCTGGGATTCCCTGCAAATCCGAGCCAGCGAAAACAATCTTTTGTTGCTTTTGCAAGAGCACCGTCGGGGGCCAAATTCCAGACATCTGGGCCGAGACGAAAAATGCTATGCGCTTAGCGACGCAAGAGAGGATTAACTAAAGGAGGAGCCACAACCGCAGGTACGACTGGCGTTGGGGTTCGAGATATGGAACCCAGCGCCCTGGAGCCCGTCCTTGTAGTCGAGGGTCGATCCTTTGATGTGCTCAATGGAACTCGAGTCAACGACAACTTTGACATTGCCGAGTTCGCTCACGATGTCGTCGTCGGCAATCTCAGAGTCAAAAAACATGTCATAGGAGAAGCCTGAGCAACCGCCCGGCTTCACTGCGACGCGAAGGAATAGCGATTCTGCCCCGTCTTCTTCGGCGAGAAGCTCTGCCACTTTGGAGGCGGCGGAAGGCGTAACGATGATGGACGACGGCTTCCTGCCGATTTTGATTGCGCTTGCGACTGCCAACGTAAACCTACCTTTGATCAAAGACCTTTACATCTAAAATACCGCTGATTCCGGCATCAAACATGTCATGACTTTTAAAAATTCTTCTTTTCCTCGATTAATTCTATACCGATAGTAGAAATTCGCTCAACACCACCGACGACGAATAGGCTTAAATGAGACGCAGAAGCAAAATTCGTTCTCCACCACGAGTTTTAGCACCCGCCATCCACGATCTTTAACGCCAGGCCAAGGTGACTCCCCATGAAAGCACTCGAAGAACAAATCCGTGAGGCACTGCGCGCTGTGGTAGACCCCGAACTTGGGGTCAACGTCATCGAATTAGGTATGATCCGCAACATCTCCTCGATCGGTGATGCTTTCACCATTGAACTGGCACTCACCACCATTGCTTGCCCACTTCGCAGCCAGATACAGAGCCAGGTCCGTCAGAAGGTCGCTGAATTAGCCCCCGAGGCCCAGGTGAGCTTCCAAGTGGTGGAGATGGAGGCCCCAGCCAAAGCAGAGGCAATGCGCATCGCCAGAGCGAACGCCTCAAGGGCTGCGCCGCTAAATACCATCCCGCCCAACGCAAGAGTTATCGCGATCTCCTCCGGCAAAGGAGGGGTCGGCAAGTCGACCGTCACCGCTAGCTTGGCGATCGCCCTCGCGGAACAGGGATACGTGGTAGGGGTACTTGATGCGGACATATGGGGATTTTCAATTCCTAACCTGTTAGGAATTGACGAGGCAGTCTCCGCCAAGGGTTCCAGCGAAGATTGGGAGATCGAGCCGATTGGAGTAAAAATCGGCTCAGGCGAAGTGAGAGTGATCTCCATGGGCTTTCTCTCTCGCGACCCAACCACCGCGATCATGTGGCGCGGACTCGTTCTCAATCGAGCCTTTCAGCACTTTATTGAAGATACCGATTGGAGCGGCGTCGACTATCTTCTCATCGACATGCCGCCAGGTACCGGCGATATCCAAATGGGACTCTCTCGAATGCTTCCAGCAGCACAGGTGCTCATTGTGACTACCCCCAATGACAACGCGATCACCGTGGCGCTACGCATGGTGGACATGGCCAGGAAGGGCAACCTCGCGGTCGTCGGCGTGTTGGAGAATATGAGTTACTTTGTCTGTGAGCATGGCTTGAAGCACTTTCTTTTCGGAACGGGCCGCACCGAGAAA
>JAKASN010000330.1 GCA_021819025.1 Actinomycetes bacterium
AGAGCACCCGAAAGCAACCCATCTATCTTCGAGAGCGCGACCCTGGCAAGCCCTCCACACGCCAAGCCAGCATCGACCGCGTCAGCGTCGCCTAGTGTGATCTCCACATTGATTCCTGGGTCTTCACCCGCCAAGAGACTCCCAGCAGCTTGCCGGAGCTGCTTGGTTATCGACCCGAACATCAACGAACCGATCTCTGTGGCGGGTCCCAAAGCCATCAGTTCACCCGAGGTGCGACCGCCGAAACCGTTCAGTTCTAAAATTCGTGCCACGGCGATCTTCTCTCTGACCGACGACAGAAGAATCTCTCCGGCAACTTGCGATGCTTCCAACTTGATCCCTTAATTATTTTCGTGATCGATCGAGACTGTTGAGACTCGCGGATTCAAGGGTTGAGATTGTCCTTGATCAGTTCGCGAAAGCGCTCTGCAATATTCAAGGAAACCGGGCCAGGAGCGACCGGCATGGCAAAGTCATCGAAATGCGATATCGCTTGTGCTTCGCGAAGGCTCGAGGAGAGGAATGCCTCGGAGAGGTCGCCCGAGGTCACTTTGTCTAGGGGAACGTCAGCCTCAATTCCACCGAGAAACTCGATGATCAAGTCACGGGTAACCCCGGCGAGACATCCCGATGACAGTGGTGGCGTGACCAAGGAACCTTCAATGACTACGAAGATATTCGACCCGGAGCCTTCACACAACATTCCAGCCAGGTTGGGAAAGATGACTTCGGAGGACCCTTGCGCACGCGCCCAATCTAGACCGACGACGTTCTCTGCATAGGAGGTCGTCTTGATACCGGCGAGAATTCCCCGCTCACTTCTGGGCCATGGAGAGATCGATACCCTCGCGGTCGGTGGAATCGGACCCAGAGGAGCGCCAGCCACGATGACTCGGGGAGGACTCACGAGTCGATCGGAGCCCAGGGGCCCATCCCCAGCGGTGTAGGTAACGCGAACTTTGCCGAATCCAATCTTGTTCGCTTCGGCGACTTGATGAATCGCGGCTTCAATTACCGTCAAGTTGGGGGGTTCAAGGCGCAACCCAGCCGCTGATCGTGCCAAACGCTCCAGGTGGCGCCGCACCGCAAACGGTGTACCACCGTAGACCGCGAGTGCCTCAAAAACACCGTCGCCGGCGACCAGGCCGTGATCAAAGACAGAGATCACCGCTTTGGAATCTTCTACAAGGCGATCGTCAATGAAAACAAAACCCATGGTCTCATGGCCTCCCAGCATCGCGGCGCCAGTACCTTAGCGCCATTTACCACAGCTTATCCCTGGGAAAACCATAAATTGCTACCCTGGTAAACACGCATGGCATGCACGGTGGGAAAGCTCGGGGGGGAGGACTCGAACCCCCAATAGCAGGGCCAGAACCTGCTGTGTTGCCGATTACACCACCCCCGAAAGGTAAAGCACAATCTAATGGGAACACTTAGCCTTCCATGTCCAGTCGGCACTTCGTTTTTCGAGGCGCACCCTGTGGAGCAAGTTACGGCAAAGCTCAACGCTACGACTTGAATACCGGCGGGGATGCTACTGCCAATCAAATGCGCGACACGGACGACTTGATGAGTCCCGCGATTCCTCGCCGCGGTATCGGCCCTGGCTCGTCAAATCGCCGCAAGGACGCGACAAAACCGGCCTGGTGGCGAGTATTTCAACCCAAAGCGCAGTACGAAAATAAGGCGGGCTGCCGGACTCCATTGCGCGAGAGCCGAACCGGCCAGAGTGCCTAATCCAACACGCCGAAACATTTCTCGCCCGCGGCGCGCTGGCAGCCCCAACGGGGTTCGAACCCGTGTCTCCACCTTGAGAGGGTGATGTCCTGGACCTCTAGACGATGGGGCCAAGCGGCATTTGCCGGGAAATATCAGCATACACGCCCCAAAATTGCGACATGCCCACAAAGTCGCGGGATGGCCACAAAGTATTTTCCGCGGAAAACTCAACCAGCGCTTTAAGCACTATTGCCGACTTCGCGCGAGATCGACATTTCCTGCTGGGGCATCGACTCAGCGGCTCAAGCAGAAGCCGCAGCGACCGTGACACGTCGCCGGCTGCGACCCTTGGCAATGGTATTGCCCTGCTGAGCACGGAGTCAGCTCCCAGCACCCTAAAGCACTCGCGTAGGATCAATTACCGTGGCGAAGAACACTCAAAATCTTGTACCCCACCACCTTGGCCGCCAACACTGCGGTGGCTTCTCTGAGGTAGTCGACTGCCAAAAAACGGCCATGAATCGGCGAGGTAGCCGTCGGAGAAGAATAGTCATGGATCCCGAGCTGCAAGGCGATCTGGTTGACGCGATATTCGTGGAAACGATCCGAAACAAAGACCGCCGTGGAGATTCCCAGAACATGCATAACAGTCTCGACCGAAACCATTGACTGGTAGGTGTCCTGACCAACAGGATCCGAGATTATGTCCACCGCAGGGACGCCATGCTGGGACAGATAGCTTTTCCCCACCCCTGCTTCGGTGTAGATGTCGCCCCTCTCGGATCCGCCGGTAGTAATGATCTTGTTGACCATACCTTCGTGAAACAAAATCAGCGCGTGATCAAGTCGCGCGCGAAGCACATCCGAGGGACTTCCGTCAAATTCTGCGGCGCCCATGACAACTGCGGCGGGAGCATGACGAGCGAGATCGCGCTGTCCGAAGCTATAGACCTGGTATAAGGTGGCGCCGAATAGAACTAAGCCAATCAGAACCACTACCGATACCAAGCGGGTTATGATCCGAAAGGCGAACCCTACCAAAACAGCATCGCCGCCAACCTAGCCCCAACTGGGCGGTACCACATCGAGGGGATCAGCAAAACTTCGAGATCCTCGCGACAAGTCGGTCGCGACCGACTTCGGTCCAGGTCTCGAAAAGTGGTAAGCCAACTTTTGACCCAGTGGTAGCAACCCGAAGTGGCGCTTGAATCCGCCTTAAGGCTACGCCGATATCCTCAGAGTAGCCGCGAGCCATCGCCTCGAGCGAAGCCGGATCAAAGTGCTCCAAGGCCACGATACGCTCTTTGACCTCCTGGAGAATCTTATCGGCTGCAGGATTGTTGGTGATTTCTTTCTCCACGGCTTCTGGGAGATAGGTGAGATCCGTCTCAAAAACCGGTCGGAGCAGCTCGTTTACCTCCGAAAGGATCGATACTCGCTCCTTGACCAGCGGCGCGAGCCTTAAAAAGCTCGCCATTTGCTCGTCAGAACCTTGCCACCAAGGCGACGAGGCGAGAAATTGTTGGCTCTGACTCACGAAGGCTTCGTCGGTCAGGGCTCTAATGTAGACGCCGTTGAAATAGGCCATCTTCTTCTCGTCAAAGAAAGACGGCGAATGGCCCACGTTGGCCATGTCAAAGGCCTCGGTCATCTCCTCTACGGTCATAAACTCTCGCTCATCCTTGGGGCTCCACCCCAATAAGGCAAGATAGTTGAGCATGGCCGGGGCAAGATAACCCAGCTTACGATAGTCCTCAACTGCAACCCGGTCGCGGCGCTTGGAAAGCTTCTGGCGCTTCTCGTTCACCAGGACCGGCACATGACCGAAGGCAGGCGGTTCTGCCTGCAGCGCCTCAAAAAGCAACACCGACTTGGGGGTATTGGGGAGATGTTCCTCCGCGCGAACCACGTGGGTGATTCCCATATCGATATCGTCCACCACATTGGCGAGCACAAAGAGCGGGGCCCCGTTGGATTTAACGAGGATGAAGTCCTCTATGTTGGCATGGTCGAAAACCACTTCC
>JAKASN010000331.1 GCA_021819025.1 Actinomycetes bacterium
TTGATCGTCCCCTCAGGCCCACCTTCGACGACGTACTGGATTCTCGCAGTAGCACCGGGGTGCTCGGGCTGGTTCTCAGCCATCTTTCCCGTCGCATCAAGCCACTCCTTGGATAGCCAGGCATATTTGGTCACGTTTCCTCTTTCAACTCTCACGTCTATCGGCAGCCCATAAAAACAAGCCACCAGCACCACAGCAAATAGGTAACACCTCTGATCGTAACAAACACTCGCGCTAAGCGCAGCCCAAAGAGGCTTTAGCCAACTCTGAGACCAGCGAATAGATCGGTTTCCACCCCATCAAAAACGTAACCGCTCGGCGCTATCGCCAAGAAGAGATCTTCGCTCCGATAAGCCTGCTCGGATTGGGTATCGGTGAGGCCGAACCAGTTTCGCGAGGCCGGATCGATCTGGGTAGCATGCGCTCGCAAGGAGCGACTTCTAACCGCATGGTAGCCAGTGATATCGATCTTGGTGGTAGCAACGTAGTCAGGTACCACGCTCTCGAACCAGTCTGGCGAAAATGGCGACTCCAAGCCGAGTTGGAGAAACTTCTCATGTAGAGCGACGATGCGCTCCACTGTGAAGATATGGAAGTACACCTTGGGAATCAGATGCGGCGACAATCCTTCGATTTCCAATGCGGGATTGCTTGCCATCTCGCGGGCACGCATAGAGACATCGTAGACGCGGAGATGATCTGGATGTGGATAGCGACTTTGGCGCTCCGGATAGGTCAAAAGCACGTCGGGACGCTCTTCACGAATAATCGCCGCAACGCGCAACGCCGCGACATCTAGCGGGACTCGCGCAAAACAAGCCGGATTGTGATTTGCCTCGCTCTCTGGCATCCCGGAGTCGCGGTATCCGAGCAGTTCAGCTCGGTCGTATCCAATGATCTTCACCGATGTAGCCAGCTCCTCGAGTCGGATTGCAGCGAGATTTTCCCTTACCTCTTCGGTGTCCATTGCCGGATTGAGAATCTCACCTTCTTCCCCACCGGTGGCGGTAATCAAAATGGCTCGAGCACCCGACTCGGCCTTATACTTGGCAACGATCGCGGCGCCCTTGGAGGCTTCGTCATCAGGGTGAGCATGGATGGAAAGAATTACTGGAGACTTTGTCATTACCTTAACCACTTTAGCTCTTGCCAAAATGCAACGTGCCAGGGCGATATTGGTACGGTCGCTAGCAAAACAGTACTAAAGCGCCAAAGACCCGAGCCGACAGGAACAGACTCCTCGGCCAATGGCACAATTCGCCGCCCTTTTGACTTCTAGGCATTGCACCGCGTCCGACTAGCAAATATTCACCCACGTTGGGCCACATCGACAAGAAGCTACCCATGGAGATACACTCCGATACCCGTCACCAAGCTGTGCCGGGCGACAACGCGCTCTAGCAAACCTTCGGACAGTCGCTTGGAATCGAATCTCACGTCCCGGTGATAGGGCAGCTCAAGCGACCGGGAAGTTCCGCAATCGCTTTCACACTCTTGGTTGCCCGAGTCCCAAAGATCCGCGCAGAGCCTCGCTCCTGAGAACTTCGCCTTGCGCGGTCCCACTTAGAGACCTTCGCCAAAAGCAATGGACACCCTTGGCTTGGAGCTTTCCACCGACCCGAGCGATCAAGGTCAACCAGGCGATCAAGAACGGCTAGGCGTTTGCAGTGGCTCCCAGAATCGGGCAGTGACGGCCAGCTTCAGCAACACGCAGCACCCCAGACCAGCAACCTCCGGAACCGATACTTTTGGCACAGGAGATTCTGCGAAGGGTCAACGACCTAGCGCCACCCGTTGCGGCTTGTACAGCTCCGCAACCCTCTAGCGCTTGTGAAGCGCCCTGTAGCTCTGCTTGTGCCGACGGTACAAATCATCACCGACAAACCCAAGACCGGCAGCACCAATTGCCGCAACGATCACCCAATACAAACCGCTCGACCAGGGCTCGCCAGTAGACGAAGGTGGAACTACCACTTGGGAGGGGGTGGTTCCGCTCGTCGTGGCTGTGGTGGTAGGTGTAGTGGAAGAACTGCTCGTGCAGCTCGGCAGAGTGATGGTGTTGGTGTCCAAGGTTACCGCGCCATTTCTTGCCAATACCCGCCCGTCAACAGTGGCGCCCGTATCTAGGGTTGCCGAGGTCAGCGCCATGATGGTTCCAGCAAACTTCGACCCAGTATTAAGCGTTGCCGAACTTCCAACTTGCCAGAAAACGTTACAAGCCTGCGCGCCACCAGTCAAGCTAACCACGCTGTTGCTCGCGGTTACGAGGGTGGATGACGCCTGGAAGATAAAGACCGCATTGGGATCATTGTTGGCATTGAGGATCACGGTCCCCGTCAGAGCCATCGACGACGGCGCCTTGTACACTCCCGGAGCGAGAGTTTGTCCACCGAGGTCTGCCGACACCGTAGTTACCGGAGTTCTTCCAGCCGCGTCATTGTAGGCAGTGGTCAAATCGGTCTGGGCCTGCAGCGCGACGGCATCGGTGATATGCTCGGCGCCGCTGGTCAATATCCCGGGTGGAAAGCCCGTTACCGCACTGCCAGGGCTGAGGCCTAAATCGCCTGAAATCGTCGTTGCTCCGGTATTGGTAATGGTGCTTCCCGCTAAGACCGCAAAGGATGCCGCAGTTCCCAATCCCACCGTCGGTTGAGCTGCAGCAGCCGGAAGAGCCATCGCCGCGGTAGCCGCGATCACCATCGAAGCGGTGGTTCCAGCTGCGATCGCGAATGTCGTGTGCCAACGCCGCTTCAATTTAACGCCCCAAGTTCGAACGGCGAGCATCCCATTCGTGGACTCCACGTGGATGCTTGAAAGACGAATCCGAAGCGCTCCACGTGCAGCATGAGGACGCTCTCTTCGGTCCCCAAAGCATTTTTAGAACGGTTACGTTGCGGCCAATTGGATAAATGCACTGTTGAAACCACGCTTGGCCCTTCGCGAATAAACCTTGGAAAAGCACCCATTCGCAACGGGGCTCTCACAAAGTGAAACTCGATTATATCCCACAAATTACATCGACGCAATACTTCAAGGCGACAAAGACAAAACCCGAGAGGATGACGCTACGTTCATATCCCTCACGCGTCACCGAATTGTCAGCGTGTGCACAACTGCAACGGCTAGTGATTCTCGCTTGGTCAATCTCCCTAGCCGAGCCGACATTCGCCATGACACCTGCTCTTTCGAAGCCAAAAGACTTGCCCAGAATAACTTCGGACCCCCAGGCACAATTGATTATCGGCGCGAGAGTCCCGTGCCTTTAGACCCGGACACTTTCCAAGTAGCTCAGCTATCGAGGTGGCCTTAGCACCAGAGATTCGGGTAAACATAAATCCAAGATCGAAGAGTCAATTTAGATACTTCCCACGCAAGGAGTTGCCCGCAATACTACTGGAGACGGCACTCCAAGGCTCAAGGTGACACCACCTGGACATAAATAGATCTGACCCGAGAACTCCACCTTCACCAGGAGTTCCACAAAATCAGATGTCCCTACGGACTAAAGCGGATGCAATTTCACCTCAAACACCGCTCCTCATGTTCCAACCTCAATAAAGCGATTACCAATCGCGGCCCTGTTGCTATGGGCACAAGATGCGAGACGATATCGGCGACCGCTCGCCTCGAGCCTTACCTTGGTCTAGATGCGCCATCAAAAGGACGACCGGAGGAGAACCCCCGGTCGCCACAATGACAACAATCAGATGCGTGCTGGTGT
>JAKASN010000332.1 GCA_021819025.1 Actinomycetes bacterium
GCAAGCTCCAGCACCCGTCTCGGCACTGATGAGCGGGGTACTTCTCTCGGTGTCATTTGGAATACTCCTTCGCATCAAGAACTTTTCGGATCTCAGTGTCGGGAGCGGGCTTTTTAGGAACGGCCTGCTGGTGATGGGAATGGCCACCATCATCGTGGCGGCGCTCCTTCTGGTGGGCCAAAAAGACTTCAAGCGACTTTTTGCCTACTCGTCACTAGAGAATATGGGCCTCATCGCGGTTGCGGCTTCGATAGGTTCACATCTCGCTCTTTATGCTCTTTTGCTGCAAATTTTTGCGCACGGAATCGCTAAGTCGACCGCTTTCATCTCTGCAGGCCAACTCCAAGAGCGCACCGGCTCCACTGCAATCTCCGAGGTCACGGACTTGGCGCGGCGATCTCCGGGTCTCGCATTGGCGCTCGCGCTGGCGACCATCGCCCTACTGGGCTTTCCACCATTTGCCCTCTTTTCCACTGAAACTGCCATCGGCTACGCCCTCGGTTCTTCCGGGGGAATCATCACCCTCCTCGTAGCGGCACTGGCGCTTCTGGTAGGCTTCGCGTCGATCGTTCGCCATGTCTCGACAATGCTCTTTTCACAACCCGTAGTTGCAGCGACAAAGTTTCAGATCTCTCGCCTGGAATCCTTGCCGCTCTGGGCGGGTATCACCATCTCGCTCTACGTAGGCATTTTCGCCAGTCCACTCTTCGGAGTGATAGAGCGCGCAAGTTCCGTGCTTGGGGCGGTGCGATGATGGAGTGGACCTACTCTTCTACAAATGGCATCGTCGTAGAACGAAAGAGGTCGCGCCTTCGACCCGACCAGCTTAAGGCTGCGCTAGCCACTGAGCTCGAGAGCGGTGGGCGACTGGCTCTCGCTCATGCCGTCGATGAAGGGGATTGGATTCGGCTCGTCTACGTGATTGTGGCGTCAGACCCCGATCGGCGAACCGAGCTCGAGGTTAGCCTCCCGAGCGAGCGCCCGGTCATCGAAAGCCTCGCGACGCTGAGCTTTCCTGCGAGTCGATTCGAGCGCGAGTTCCACGACCTTTTCGGAGTCGTTATCGAAAAGCATCCTCTCGCGCGGCGACTGGTGCGACACGGGCACTGGCCTGCCTCCTGGTATCCAATGCGCCATAACAGCGCACCACCTAACTTTGCGTGGGGCGAAGACCCGGGATATCCATTTGTGCCCGTTGAAGGTCCGGGAGTTTACGAAATTCCCGTCGGACCGATTCACGCGGGAATGATCGAACCAGGACACTTCCGTTTCTACGCGGTAGGCGAAACCATCGTAAAGCTCAAGATACGACTTTGGTTCCTCCATAAAGGCCTGGAAAAGCTCTTTGAGGGAATCGACCCGGTATCGGGAATCACCCTAGCGGAGAAGATCTCCGGCGATACCTCCGTAGGGCATCCTCTAGCTTACGTTTTAGCCCTCGAAGAGGCGCTCGGGATCACGGTGAATCCCGAGGTCGCCTTGGCGCGATCAATGCTTCTGGAAATGGAGCGCCTCTACAACCATGTTGCTGACGTCGGCGCCATGGCCAACGATGTCGGGTTTTCGATAGCAAACTCCCACGCCCTAGCTCTGCGTGAGGAGTTGCTCGGTATCAATCAAAGCGTCACCGGCCACCGCTTGCTTCGCGGGGCAATAAAAGTTGGAGGGATCTCGCTCAACGGATGCCTGGAGCGAGACTCTTTGGCGCGGGTCGTCGACTCGTTTAGGGAGCTCACTGAGATCATCCTCGCTAATCCCATGGTTAGAGAGCGCTTCGCCCACACCGCGACGCTCAAACAGGCCGATGCGTTGCTTTTGGGCGCGCTTGGCCCGGTAGCACGAGCTTCTGGAATTTCCACCGATGCTCGAGTCGGCCACCCCTTTGCATACCTTTCGCTAATACACCGCCACTGGGAAGATTCTGGCGACGTTCTGGCAAGATTCCTAGTAAGAGTCCAAGAAGCGGAAGAGTCCGCTGCGTTACTGGAGCGATTCGGCTCGGTCTTCACCTCTTCGGATCTGGGACGAGCTCCAAAATGGAACCCGGTGGCAAAAGGGGCTAGGCGCGCCGGTATCGGCCTCGTGGAAGGTTGGCGGGGCACCATCGCCACCAGGGTCGAGGTGGCTGAGTCGGGATACCTCTCGCGCGTCAAGGTGGTTGATCCCTCGTGGTTCAACTGGCCTGCGCTTCCTCTTGCGATGGCGGAAACCATCATTCCCGACTTTCCCCTCGCCAACAAGAGCTTCAACCTCGCATATTCAGGCAACGATCTCTAACGGCTTGGCTCCCCTCCCCTGCCCTGCGCGCGGGTAGCTCAGGAATTCGTCAAGCCATCAGGAGGAGCCTTTTGAAGCCAGGTTTTCGCATTGTTGGCCCATCACCTCCTCCTCTCATGGCGCGCGGGGACCCCATCGTCCATCTCTGGCCATAAGCACAAGCTCATGAGCGACCTGGGTTGAATTCACATCCGGCTCGATAAAATTCGAGGGCGCGAGCATTTCAGAGTTTGTGCCAGTGAAAACCGATGGTAACGTTTTAGTTGATTAACGAAAGTAATTTCGCGCGAGAAAGTACCGCTACTTTCGGACGCCAGACCTTCAGAATTAAGCGAGTAGAGCAAACTTTGGCAAAAAAAGGGCTAGCCGTGCAAGGTGGCTCCCTGGTTGGTGAGCCATCGATAGGCGGCGCGAGCAATTACAAGTGGATCGCCCTTTCAAATACCACCCTCGGTGTCTTGATGGCCACGATCGATTCTTCGATCACCCTCATCGCGATGCCAAACATATTTCGCGGCATCCACCTCGATCCCCTTGCTCCGGGAAATAGCTTTTACCTGCTGTGGATGATCTTGGGATTTCTTGTCACTACAAGCGTCTTGGTGGTTAGCCTCGGACGCCTCGGTGACATCTACGGGCGCGTCAAGATGTACAACTTGGGCTTTGTGATTTACACCTTGGGTTCGCTTCTCCTCACCATCGACTGGATGCGCTACCGACCCGGCGCCACCTGGCTTATCGTCATGCGTCTGGTCCAAGGCGTGGGATCGGCTTTTCTCGTTGCCAACGCGTCGGCAATCCTCACTGACGCCTTTCCTCCCAATCAGCGAGGCATGGCATTGGGGATAAACCAGGTAGCGGGAATCAGCGGCTCCTTTATTGGGCTGGTGCTTGGCGGTCTCCTCGCCCCGATAAATTGGCGTCTTATCTTTTTAATTTCCGTGCCCATTGGCCTCTTCGGTACGGTATGGGCCTATCTGAAGCTCGAAGACCATGGCCTGAGGAGGCCAGCACCCATCGACTGGGTCGGCAACGTCACGTTTGCTGTCGGGCTGGTGCTGGTAATGCTTGGGGTAACCGGCGGAATCCAGCCCTATCGCTCAGCGCCTATGGGTTGGGGGAACCCGATTGTGATTGGCGAAATCGCCGCCGGCGCGGCGTTCCTGGCGGGCTTTCTTTACGCTGAGACCAAGGTTGCTAACCCCATGTTCCGGATACCGCTCTTTCGCATCCGAGGCTTCATCTCGGGAACCGCGTCCACCTTTTTAGTTGCCGTGGCGCGCGGCGGGCTGATGTTCATGATGATCATTTGGCTCCAAGGCATTTGGCTCCCCCTCCATGGTTTCAACTTTCAGTCCACACCGCTGTGGGCGGGAATCTACATGCTTCCCCTGACGATGGGTTTCCTCATCGCGGGACCCATCTCGGGATA
>JAKASN010000333.1 GCA_021819025.1 Actinomycetes bacterium
GGGTTTTTCCCCCTCAGAGACTCGCTGAACAATTCAAAAGAGCGGTCACTGAGATCCTCGAGGGAATCCTTCCCAAGCGCAGACTGCGCCGCAATCCCCGCGTGGTTCGAAAACGCATGAGTCCCTATCCCACCAAGAAGGCGAGCCACCGCAACTGGATCCAGCCGCGTAATCAGGTGTGTGATGTGATCTTTGTGATACCCGGGTCACCTTAAGTCAACGGTATTGGGTCCACACCCGGGCCAGCAGCAAAGAAATACAAGAAGGTACCGAATGGTACTCCCACAAAGCTGTGGGTTTCCGCGTAGGTCACGTCGGCGTTGGCGGCGTTCACATCTATACCATCGACCGCTCGACCGCTCGTGCAGGCGAGATAATTCGTCCATGTTCCCACCTCAGCACCATATGCACCGAATAGTCCATTTACTACTGGTTCGGAGTAAGGAGCGCTCGACCCGCTGACGGTTGGCCCGAAACTGTCAGCTCCGTAGTAGAAGCCATTGGGAGTGTCTCCAGCGTACGCCGGTGCCACGAATAGCGTGGCACTTCCGAGCAGCACGAAGCTGGCTATAATAGCTGCCTTAGTTCTTGCGGAAACTACCATTCCACCGAATTTTCTATTGATGACCGGACCAATATATAGGACGATATCACAACTATAGAATCGAATCCATAAACAATGGCGAGAATTCCTGATCGTTGGCGCAGGCCAAGGTCTCATCATTGGCGTGACCGCCGTCGTTGTGCGAGCCGCTGCCTTGGGCCGGTGCTGGATGTCCTGGTGATTGATCGCCACTTCGACAAGTATCGCAAGGGCGGGCGGAAGCTTATCGACTTGTGCGGGAACTACGGGGTTGGCGCGGGTGAGAATCTCCATGACGCGCAAACGGATGTGGAGACGACCGTTGCGGTTCTGCGCGAGCAGGTCTCGAAATATGCCGAGCTGAAGTCGATGGGCCTGGAGGAGCTGTACGCGGCGCAGCGGGGATGGCACCGGGAATGGGCCGAGAATTTCTCTCGGTATTTGATTTCGAAGGGTAAAGATCCGCTGTCGGCGTCGGAGGTGGCGTGGCCATTAGACGTACCTGTTGCGAGGCTCTGACCGATCAGTCAACGCGGAATAGCTAGCGGAGTGCGGTGATTATCTGTCCGCAGATGCAGACAACAAGGCTAGACTGTACATATGTCTGAAATTATAGACAGCGAGTACGTGATTCGAGGTCCCCAGTCCTTCGGAATGGCGCTGCGTGAATTTCGCCTTCGTCGTGGAGTCACTCAAGCCGAACTAGCGAAGACTTCGGGATTGCATCGAAGCTATCTCTCAGAACTTGAACGCGGTTCAACCACCGACGCCATGCGTTACCTTGTCCTGGCTTGCCGTGCACTCGATTTGGAAATCGTTGTTCGGCCACGGGAAGGAGCTCCGTAGAGATGGAGCTCGAGGTATGGCTGAATGGGACACACGTTGCCACCCTCAGCGAGAATCGCAGACATATGGCAATGGTCTACACTGGCGAGGCGCATCCTATCGGCGCTCCTCTCATATCGATGGCAATGCCGGTGAGCGCCAGACGATACTCAGATCGAACGGCGCGGGCGTTTTTCCGAGGACTGCTACCCGAAGCCGAGGCCAGAAGAATGCTGGCCTACGATTTCGGTCTCGATGAATCTGACGACATGGGCCTCCTTGCTGCACTGGGAAAAGATTGCGCCGGTGCGCTCGTAGTGCAGCCAAAAGGCGAGGCACCGCCTGCGGTTGTCGAAGCTTCCGTGAAAGACGCTGTCGACGATGCCGAGATAGAGCGACGGCTGCGGGCGTTGCCAACCCATCCGCTTGGGGTGGATGGACATATACGGGTCTCGCTCGCCGGAGTCCAATCCAAGCTGTTGCTAACAAGGCTTGAGGATGGACGCTGGGCGTTGCCTGCTGATGGTGTCGTCTCCACCCATATTCTAAAACCGGCACATCGCGATCTGCCGAACTCGGTGGCGAACGAGGCGTTCTGTATGAACCTGGCGGCAAGGTCGGGACTCCGAACGGCTCGCACTACTATTTTGTCGTTCGCTGGGAGCGAGGTACTCGTGTCCGAGCGCTATGACCGGCAAAGAGAAGCGGGCGGTGTTAGGCGGATACACCAAGAAGATGCTTGTCAAGCTCTGTCGGTGATGACAATTGTCCCGGAGCAGAAGTACGAGGAGTTCGGAGGGCCGACTCTGGCCGGGATTGCTGGGCTGCTTGAACAGTGGGGGGACGCCCAGTCCAAAGGGGAACTATTGCGCCAGATTGCCCTTCACGTGATTGTCGGCAATGCCGACGCTCATGGAAAAAACTTTTCATTCCTTCATGGAGAAGATGCAACGGTAGGCTTGGCTCCGGCCTATGACGTCATGAGCACCGTGTACTACTCGACTGCGTTCGCTCGTCCTATGAGTTCCACGCTGGGTCTTTTTGTGAACGGCAAGCGAGACATAAATGAAGCGACCGTCGAAGACCTTTTGGACGAGGCGGAGCGTTGGGGGATGAAATACCGGGCTGCCCAGTCGGTGTTGGATCAACTCCTAGAGAGACTCCCAGATGCTTTGGATCGGGCTGCCAGAGATGTGCCCGACGTGCCGCAAGCGCTTTTTGAACTGGTTCAGAAAAGGATGGTCAGAGCGCGGGCTGAAGCTGCCCGGCTTGGCCAATTAGCGCCTCGACGGAGCGAAATCTCCGATAATGCCAAGGGATCGGAAGCCTCTCCGCCAATCATCGGATCCGTATAAGCGAGGCAGAGGTTCCTAGAACGGGATAGCCAGCGGGCCACGCATGGGAACTCAATGTCAGCCATTGCGGCAATCAACAAGACCTGGTTTCCATCCGGGCATTGTGGTGTGTCTGTCCCCACATTCCGGGGTAATCCCATGCTTGCAGATGTAGGCACCACCAAAATATTGCTGTCCAAATTAACAGTTAAATGCTTCCAGTGCTGATGCTTGGGAGATCCAGGCGTCATCCTGCCCACGGATAAATCCGGGGACTTCTCACCCCACGCTCTATTTCGGTGAGATCCGATTCGGGTGCATACATGTCAGGCAGGAGTTCTTATGTAGAACCCCGAGCGAGAGAGATGGAGGTCGCAGTGGAGGACCCGAAGCAGGAGGCCGCAGAACTTGCCTGGCAGCTCGTCGATGCGGTGGAGCCAGGTGCACGCGAGGGATTCATCCGGTTGTTCAGTGCGGCGGAGCTACAGAAATACCGCCTCTCGAATGCCACTCGGAACCCTGAAAGAGACGAGCATGTCCGGCGAGTTCTCCAACAGCTGGGCGAGAGCGGACCCTACCGGCGATTCAGTTTCCCAGCAGATACTCTCGAAAAGCTGGAGCAGCTCAAGCCAAAAGTCGGCAACTTTGCCCGCGTGGTGGAGTGCGTCATGGATGCGATCAGCCTCTCGCTTCGCTATCGCAAGCCCATTAAGATTACTCCGATGCTCGTAGTTGGCGAGCCGGGCATCGGGAAGAGCTATTTCGCCCATCGGCTCGCTGGGAGCCTTGGAGTTCCGATGCGAAGAGTTGCCATGGACAACCTCCAGGTCGGAGCGAGCCTCGCTGGTTCCTCATACATCTATTACAATTCTGAAGCCGGAACGGTTTTCAAGGTGCTGACCCAAGAAGGCCACATCAGTCCGATGATCATTTTGGA
>JAKASN010000334.1 GCA_021819025.1 Actinomycetes bacterium
GTCTCATCTTGACGTGGTGATTCGCGCCGCAATGGGCAGAGGCCAAAGCGTCGACCATCTCTTATTTGCCGGGCCGCCCGGGCTGGGAAAGACTTCACTTGCCCAAATCGTCGCCAATGAGATGGCGGCGGGATTCCGGGTTAGTTCGGGGCCGACGCTGGTCAGAGGAGGCGACCTCGCGGCAATTCTCAATTCGCTAAACGAAGGCGACGTGCTCTTTATCGACGAGATTCACCGTATGTCCAAGGCTGCCGGCGAAGTCCTTTATCCGGCGATGGAGGACTTTAAACTCGATATTCTCATTGGGGAGGGGCCTACCGCGCGGTCAATCAGACTCGACTTGCCGCGTTTCACCTTGATCGGTGCTACCACCCGTACCGGGATGCTCACCGGACCACTGCGGGATCGCTTTGGCTACGTTGCTCGACTGGACTATTACGCCATTCCAGATTTGACTCGCATCGTTCGCCGTACCGCAACGATTCTCGATCTGGAGATCGACGACGCCGCTTGTGGAGAGATCGCCCGTCGCTCACGGGGCACTCCGCGCCTCGCGAATCGACTGTTGCGTCGAGTTCGAGATTACGTCCAGGTTCACGCAGAAGGTGATATCACCGAGGAGCTCGCTCGGGTAGCTTTGGAGTTTTTTGGGGCTGACGAGCTCGGCTTGGACAAAGTTGATCGGGCTATCCTTGAAGCGATGTGCGTTACTTATCGGGGCAACCCGGTAGGGGTCAGCACCATTGCGGCAACAGTTGGTGAAGATTCCGAGACCATCGAAGACGTTTACGAGCCGTTTCTCATTCAGGCGGGCTTGGTTGCGCGAACTCCCCGTGGCCGGGTCCCCGGACCTCTCGCCTATGACCACCTCGGAATCGAGCGCCCGCGTCTATACGACGACTTTTATTCCGGATAGCTGACTTCGGGTTGTCGCCAAAACTAACTTTGGCTGGGGACCGGGGCGCTAACCCTTACTGGTAACACGAGTTATCACCCCCGGACCTTTGGACTAGGGTCGAAACTCTACGTCCCTGCGAACTTAGGCTCGGGTTAACTTTTCTTACCCCGATGGGCTTAGACCCTCTCTTGAGACGCCAAGAGTTGTGCATTCGATGCTATTTTGGCCATAGGTGGTGCCGGAGTGGCGCGCTCGAATCGCTTGAGGGGGATGGCCGTGAGAGTAGATCTGGAAGTTAATCTCATTCAACGTGTCAACGTGGGAGATTCCCTGACTCGGACCGCGTGGCGATATCCCGACAAACTGGCTATCGTCGACGGGGACCGCCGCTTCAGCTATTCGCAGATGCTCGATAATGCGAACCGCTTTGCAAATGCCATGACCTCACTCGGCTATGGCAAGGGTGACGCCGTGGCGTTGATGTCGGGAAATTCTGCCGAGTTTCTCTTTACGTATTTCGCTTGTGCCAAGATCGGCGTGATATGTGTCCCCATCAATTTGGGATGGAAGGCCTCTGAGGTCGCCTATGTGCTAAGTCATTCGGAATCGCGAGCCCTTGTGGTGGAGTCGCAGCTCGTCGGAGTGGCGGCGGCCTCCTTGGAAGAGTCGATGGGAGTTCGCGATATCATCGTCGCTCGTGGTCTGAGTGACGATTATCCTCAGGCTCTGCGAGACCGCAACTGGTATCGCTTTGACGAACTTGTGGCTGCGGCATCTGATGTTGAACCTGAAGTAGAGATTGAGGATCGCGCTCCAATCAGCTACCTCTATACCTCGGGTACGACCTCGGCTCCCAAAGGGGTGGTCTCCTCGCATCTTGCGGTCTATCTCGAGTCGATGGGGGTTGCGCTCGAGGACAAGTTTTCCCATAACGATTCAGTGGGGGCAATGATGCCGCTATTTCACACCGCGCAGCTCAACGGTCAGTGCACCGCCGCAGTGATTGTGGGGGCAACCATGGTGCTGATGCGGGGTTTTGACTCGAGCGCCCTACTTCGAGCGATCGAGGCTGAATCGCTCACGATGATCTTCGGACTCCCCTTTATGTTTCGAGAGATACTGGATAACCCTTTGGTGGACGAAGTCGATCTTTCCAGCTTGCGTCTGGCGATCTATGCCATGGCTCCGATGCCCGATGCGTTGCTGCGCAAAGCAATTGAAGTCCTCGATTGTGACTTTACCCTAGGCTTTGGCCAGACAGAAATGAATCCGGTAACCACGGTCTTTCGCCCAGAGCACCAGTTAAGCCACGCTGGCGCGGTGGGGACCCCGGAAGTCAACGTCCAGGTTGGCATCATGGACGAAAACGGTGAATTGCTGCCACAAGGGCAAGCCGGCGAGATCGTATACCGGTCGCCTCAGACGATGACGGGATATTTGAAGAATCCGGAGGCCACCACTGAGGCATTTCGCTTTGGTTGGTTCCACTCTGGGGATGCCGGATATTTTGACAAAGACGGGGTCTTGTGGTTCGAAGACCGCTTCAAGGACGTCATTAAAACCGGTGGCGAGAACGTCTCGTCAATTGAAGTTGAAAAAGCTATCTACGCCGTGGAAGCCGACGTAGCTGAAGCTGTGGTTGTCGGCCTACCTCACCCCCGATGGGGCGAGGCGATTACCGCATTTGTGGTTCCCAAGCCAGGAGCCAGTCTGGATGCCGAGGCAATCCTTGAGGGTGTCAAAGAGGTGATTGGCAGCTTCAAAGCTCCCAAGGTTGTCCAGGTCGTGGATGCACTACCGAAGACCTCAACTGGCAAGGTGCAAAAGAATTTGCTGCGCAGTTCCCACGGAGATCTCTACACGCCACAAAATCCCTGATTTGACACTAAGAGATTTGTCAGGGGCATATTCTCAATGGTTAATTAGTTGTATAGATCAACTGTATTGAGTTTCTTTGCCGGAGCGCTCCTGATATGGCGAGCTACTTTAGAACGATTAGGGATTCTGCACGGTGGGCAAGCGAAGATTCTAAGTCCGATCGTTACGCCTTTGCATTGCGATCCTTGTTGATGGCCGAATCGGTGGTGGCCATAGCGCTGCTCGCTTGTGTGTCTATCGAGTTCAATGCCAATGCAAGCATCTATGGCATTAGCTACTACGGAGTGCATCTGCGCACCGTGTGGGTCCTAGCGCTGGGATTTCTTATCGGCGGATTCTTCCTTTATCGCTCCGCCATCGCCCTTAGTCCACACCGACCTTGGGGTCTGCTTTCGAGTTCGCTGCGGGTAGTTGCGGTGGGCTTGGTGCTTCTTATCCTAACTCCATATACCTTGGATACCTTTTTCAATTGGGCGCACATGACCATTGGTGCGGCGATTTTTGGCTTTCAAATGTTGGTGGGGTTTATGACATTGCGCACTATGTTGCGCGATCCCCTGGCGTGGCTGGGTGTGACGGTGCAGCTGATCGGTGGCGTGATAGCCGCGCTTTCACTTCCTGATCACATGCTCACCTATATGCTTCAGGGCGAAATTATCTTCCAATCGGGCTTTGCGCTGGCGATAAATCATCTCCTCTCCCAAGAAGTGCGTCGAGCACGGCTCGATGGGGACCTCATCGGTGGTCGCTCGATAACCCGGCCTAACGGGCTTAGCCACAGGACTAGGGACTAGATTGGCCCTGTGACGGCTGCCATTGCGGTAAGGGATCTCTATGTCGAGCGCGGCGGCCGTGTCGTAGTTCGGGGATTAAGTTTTAACGTCGCACCGGGCAGTGTTGTC
>JAKASN010000335.1 GCA_021819025.1 Actinomycetes bacterium
GCGTCTGGGTATGGCGTGGCGGTCAAGCCTGGATTCACTAGGGAATTTCTTCGGGGCTTTCCTGTCGAAATCTTTGGGGAAGGCGATGACGTGAAGACTCTTAAGGGGTCCGGAATTGAGAAAGTGTCAGACCTTGTCTCTTTGCCGAGATCCTTAGTGGTAGAGCGCTTTGGCAGTTTTGGTCAACGTATCTTTGATCTCGGGTCAGGAAGTGATCCGGACAAGATCAACAAGAGGGACTTGCCTGAGACGGCAAGATTGCGAGTTGAGTTAGATCCGCCCGCCTACCTCGCCGAGAGCGTTATCTTTTCCATGCGAAAGGGGGCGGCTGACCTTTTTGGCGATCTCGATGCCAAAGGTCTCTATCCGTTACGTATGAGGGTTGTCTTTGAGACCGAGACCGCTGAATCTATCTCTCGTATCTGGTCCTCGAATGTCCCGATATCACTTCAGTTCCTACTCTCCTGGTCGAGGTGGCAAATTGACGCTTGGACCCATCCTGTGAGCAACTCAGGACGGGAGCCTCCACGTTCGGGGGTCATCTATTGCGATATCGAAGTGCTAGAAGTGAGTAGCAACCCGGCTACTCAGCTCGATTTCGATTCGGTGGTGATACACCCGCAGGAGCGGGTATTGCGCTCTATCGAGCGCGCTCGAGCCAAGCTGGGGAAAGGGTCGGTAACGGTTGCGAGATCTTCATCAGGGAGATCTCCCCGGGAGCAGTTCACCGTCTTCGACTGGCAGCTGGAACTCTTTGACGAGCCCAAGACGAGGAGCAATTCAAGAGAGGTGGTGCCACCGTGGCCCGGAAAGCTTCCCGACCCAGCCCCTTCGATCGTTTTTGACCCCATGATTCCGGTGGAGGTTCGTGGTCGAAACGGGAATGAGGTTGTCGTGGCCGCGAGTGGTGAACTGAGCTGTACTCCGGAGCTGATTATCGGAGCAAAAGTGTTTGCTTTTCCACAGCGGATCGTGAAAGTGTTGGGCCCCTGGCCGATGACCGAAAGGTGGTGGGATCCTTCGAGATCCAGACGTTTGGCTCGGATCCAGGTCCTCAGCGATCAGGGTGTGGCGATGATTGTGGTAATCGAAAGCTCCAAGTGGTTCTTGGAAGCCATTTACGACTGAGCGCCTCCCCTGGCTGGTTCCAACGTGGATCGTCACCTGTGGCACCCTTTTGGCTAAAATTGTCTCCCTTGACACTTACCGGGGCAACCACCTACTCACTAAAGCCAGGCAGCGAACACGGATGGGAAGAAATTGAAACTCACGAAACACGCATCGATGCGAAAAACCTTGCGCGCGCGCCTAGCCCGTAAGCACGACCCCCTCCTGTTGCCTGGGGCAGCCAATGCCCTAGCGGCACGAGTGATTGAGGAGCTGGGTTTCGAGGCAGTCTATGTCACGGGTGCGGGTATCGCAAACAGCTACCTCGGAGCACCAGATATCGGTCTTTTGAGCCTCGATGAGCTCGTCGCCCACGTAGAGGCAATCACAGATGCCGTCCAAATTCCGGTCGTAGTGGACGCCGACACCGGATTTGGCAACGCCTTGAACGCCCAGCGCAGCATGCGGCGATTGGAGCGCGCCGGTGCCAGCGCAATTCAGATCGAAGACCAGACTTTCCCGAAGCGCTGTGGTCACTTCGAGTCCAAGTCGGTTATTACACCTCAGGAAGCTGCCGCTAAAGTCGCCGCGATCGCCGAAGCCCGCGAAGACGAAAACCTTCTCATCATTGCGCGCACCGATGCAGCAGCCACGGAAGGTCTCCAAGCCGCGCTTGACCGTGCCGCGCTCTTTGTCGAGGCTGGCGCCGAGGTGATCTTCGTGGAAGCGATCTCTTCACCAGAGCAGGTTCGCGAGATGCCGCGGCTATTGAAGGGCGTACCGCTCCTAATCAATATGGTCGAAGGGGGCAAGACCCCACTCATGGCGCTCGAGGAGCTCTCTGACTATGCCATCGTGCTCTACGCTAATGCTGCTCTGCAGGGGGCAATATTTGGGATGCGCAACGTACTGAAAAGTCTCAGAGAGACCGGAAACCTCCAAGGATCGGAAGCGATTCTTGCTCCTTGGGCGGAGCGGCAGGAGCTGGTACGCAAAGACTTGTATGACGCAGTCGCGGCACGATTTGACACGACTGGAGGTCGTGGGACATGACGATCAAAAGGGACTTTGATGCGGTAATTTCCGAGATTGCCGCATACGCGAGTAGCAGAGGTGCCTTCTCATATGAGGCAAGAGAAGTCGCTGCCCTCAGCTTGATCGACGCCATTGGATGCGCGGTGCTGGCAACGTCGGTGCCTCGCGCCATGTCGCTCGTCGATCCGTCTTATCTCGGCGTTACCCAAAGTGGAAAGATTCCCGTGATGGGAACCACTCTTCGCCTTGATGCGGTGCGAGCTGCTTTCGCGAACGGGACTTTGATACGATGGCTTGATTACAACGACACCTTTTTGGCGCTGGAGTGGGGGCACCCTTCAGACAACCTTGGTGCCATTCTCGCGACCGCACACTGGCGCCACAGTGGCGGGGGCCCACGCGGGGTGCTGCGCCTTACCGTGGGGGATATTATCAGCGCCGCGATTCGTGCCCATGAGATCCAGGGCGTACTTTCCATGTCATGCTCTTTGAATGCGCGGGGGATCGATCACGTTGCTTATGTGCGAATTGCAAGTGCGGCTCTGGCGTGCGCACTTCTTGGCGGTGAGGAAGATGAGATCGCTGCTTCGGTCTCCCAGGCATTTGTCGATGGAGCCACTTTGCGCTGCTACAGGCACGCGCCAAACGCTGGCTCGCGCAAGTCTTGGGCGTCAGGGGAGGCGACCTCGCGCGGTGTGCAACTCGCAGCGCTGACCTTGGCGGGTGTGGAGGGGTATCCAAGCGCCGTAACTGCAGCCAACTGGGGATTCCAGGAGGTATTTCTTGGAGGTGACCCGCTGCGCTTGGCGCAGCCGCTCGGCTCTTATGTGATGGAGAACGTACTTTTCAAGGTGCCATATCCTGCGGAGTACCACGCTCAGAGCGCCCTGGAGGCTGCGGTGTTTCTCCATGGCCAAGTCGCCGGGCGACTTGATGAGATTGAAGAGATCCGAATTTCCACCCATCGCTCGGCGATAAGGATCATCGCCAAGGACGGTCCGCTATCAAACCCCGCTGACCGTGACCACTCGCTGCAATACATCGTTGCATTGGGGTTGATCAAAGGGGAGGTCTCCTATCTCGACTACGAGGATCAGGTTGCTGGTGATCCACGGATTGATGTGCTGAGGAAGAAGATGTCGGTGGTTGAGGATGGTCGCTTTAGCCGTGACTACCTCGATCCCGCGCTGCGATCGGTGGCCAATTCACTTGAGGTGATTTTTCTCGACGGAACTTCGGTGGCAAGAACGGTGGAGTATCCCCTTGGCCACCCTCGCCGCCGTGGCGAGGCAAAAGGCGCCATCCTGGAGAAGTTCTATGCCAATGTTGCTTCTGGAATTGGATCGGCGCGAGCGGATGCGGCGATGGAGGCGACAAGTGACCTTTCTCGCTTTCTCGAGATGGATGTTGCTGGCCTCTTCTCGCTATTTGTTCGTCCTGACGATATCTAGGTGTTTGCTGTTTGCATAGCCGAAAAGTTCCCGGACCAATTTTTGTTCACTCCATCGATTCTATCGAACATATGTTCGATAGAAT